>NZ_JBVVUG010000004.1:0-292253 GCF_055809615.1 Algoriphagus sp. 10J20-15 | reverse complement strand
TGATCGTCACAACTACTGGCTTGATCACTTCGCAATCTGCCGCGCTAGTCGCTTTGATATAATACGTGCCGGAAGCAGCTACTGCACTTGGGTTGCCCAAGCTCTGAGTTGCTGCCGCATCTGTCCAATACGTGAAGGTCGCGCCAGCTACTGCTGAGGCTGCACCTGTAATGTCAACTGTTCCTGGAGCACATACTGCCGCTGGATCCGTTACCGTAAAGTCTGGCAGTGGGCTGATCGTCACAACTACTGGCTTGATCACTTCGCAATCTGCCGCGCTAGTCGCTTTGATATAATACGTGCCGGAAGCAGCTACTGCACTTGGGTTGCCCAAGCTTTGGGTTGCTGCCGCATCTGTCCAATACGTGAAGGTCGCGCCAGCTACCGCTGAGGCTGCACCTGTAATGTCAACTGTTCCTGGAGCACATACTGCCGCTGGATCCGTTACCGTAAAGTCTGGCAGTGGGTTCATCGTCACAACTACTGGCTTGATCACTTCGCAATCTGCCGCGCTAGTCGCTTTGATATAATACGTGCCGGAAGCAGCTACTGCACTTGGGTTGCCCAAGCTCTGAGTTGCTGCCGCATCTGTCCAATACGTGAAGGTCGCGCCAGCTACCGCTGAGGCTGCACCTGTAATGTCAACTGTTCCTGGAGCACATACTGCCGCTGGATCCGTTACCGTAAAGTCTGGCAGTGGGCTGATCGTCACAACTACTGGCTTGATCACTTCGCAATCTGCCGCGCTAGTCGCTTTGATATAATACGTGCCGGAAGCAGCTACTGCACTTGGGTTGCCCAAGCTCTGAGTTGCTGCCGCATCTGTCCAATACGTGAAGGTCGCGCCAGCTACCGCTGAGGCTGCACCTGTAATGTCAACTGTTCCTGGAGCACATACTGCCGCTGGATCCGTTACCGTAAAGTCTGGCAGTGGGCTGATCGTCACAACTACTGGCTTGATCACTTCGCAATCTGCCGCGCTAGTCGCTTTGATATAATACGTGCCGGAAGCAGCTACTGCACTTGGGTTGCCCAAGCTCTGAGTTGCTGCCGCATCTGTCCAATACGTGAAGGTCGCGCCAGCTACCGCTGAGGCTGCACCTGTAATGTCAACTGTTCCGTGGAGCACATACTGCCGCTGGATCCGTTACCGTAAAGTCTGGCAGTGGGCTGATCGTCACAACTACTGGCTTGATCACTTCGCAACCTGCCGCGCTAGCCGCTTTGATATAATACGTGCCGGAAGCAGCTACTGCACTTGGGTTGCCCAAGCTCTGAGTTGCTGCCGCATCTGTCCAATACGTGAAGGTCGCGCCAGCTACCGCTGAGGCTGCACCTGTAATGTCAACTGTTCCTGGAGCACATACTGCCGCTGGATCCGTTACCGTAAAGTCTGGCAGTGGGCTGATCGTCACAACTACTGGCTTGATCACTTCGCAATTTGCCGCGCTAGTCGCTTTGATATAATACGTGCCGGAAGCAGCTACTGCACTTGGGTTGCCCAAGCTCTGAGTTGCTGCCGCATCTGTCCAATACGTGAAGGTCGCGCCAGCTACCGCTGAGGCTGCACCTGTAATGTCAACTGTTCCTGGAGCACATACTGCCGCTGGATCCGTTACCGTAAAGTCTGGCAGTGGGCTGATCGTCACAACTACTGGCTTGATCACTTCGCAATCTGCCGCGCTAGTCGCTTTGATATAATACGTGCCGGAAGCAGCTACTGCACTTGGGTTGCCCAAGCTCTGAGTTGCTGCCGCATCTGTCCAATACGTGAAGGTCGCGCCAGCTACCGCTGAGGCTGCACCTGTAATGTCAACTGTTCCTGGAGCACATACTGCCGCTGGATCCGTTACCGTAAAGTCTGGCAGTGGGCTGATCGTCACAACTACTGGCTTGATCACTTCGCAACCTGCCGCGCTAGTCGCTTTGATATAATACGTGCCGGAAGCAGCTACTGCACTTGGGTTGCCCAAGCTCTGAGTTGCTGCCGCATCTGTCCAATACGTGAAGGTCGCGCCAGCTACCGCTGAGGCTGCACCTGTAATGTCAACTGTTCCTGGAGCACATACTGCCGCTGGATCCGTTACCGTAAAGTCTGGCAGTGGGCTGATCGTCACAACTACTGGCTTGATCACTTCGCAACCTGCCGCGCTAGCCGCTTTGATATAATACGTGCCGGAAGCAGCTACTGCACTTGGGTTGCCCAAGCTCTGAGTTGCTGCCGCATCTGTCCAATACGTGAAGGTCGCGCCAGCTACCGCTGAGGCTGCACCTGTAATGTCAACTGTTCCTGGAGCACATACTGCCGCTGGATCCGTTACCGTAAAGTCTGGCAGTGGGCTGATCGTCACAACTACTGGCTTGATCACTTCGCAATCTGCCGCGCTAGTCGCTTTGATATAATACGTGCCGGAAGCAGCTACTGCACTTGGGTTGCCCAAGCTCTGAGTTGCTGCCGCATCTGTCCAATACGTGAAGGTCGCGCCAGCTACCGCTGAGGCTGCACCTGTAATGTCAACTGTTCCTGGAGCACATACTGCCGCTGGATCCGTTACCGTAAAGTCTGGCAGTGGGCTGATCGTCACAACTACTGGCTTGATCACTTCGCAATCTGCCGCGCTAGTCGCTTTGATATAATACGTGCCGGAAGCAGCTACTGCACTTGGGTTGCCCAAGCTCTGAGTTGCTGCCGCATCTGTCCAATACGTGAAGGTCGCGCCAGCTACCGCTGAGGCTGCACCTGTAATGTCAACTGTTCCTGGAAGCACATACTGCCGCTGGATCCGTTACCGTAAAGTCTGGCAGTGGGCTGATCGTCACAACTACTGGCTTGATCACTTCGCAACCTGCCGCGCTAGTCGCTTTGATATAATACGTGCCGGAAGCAGCTACTGCACTTGGGTTGCCCAAGCTCTGAGTTGCTGCCGCATCTGTCCAATACGTGAAGGTCGCGCCAGCTACCGCTGAGGCTGCACCTGTAATGTCAACTGTTCCTGGAGCACATACTGCCGCTGGATCCGTTACCGTAAAGTCTGGCAGTGGGCTGATCGTCACAACTACTGGCTTGATCACTTCGCAATCTGCCGCGCTAGTCGCTTTGATATAATACGTGCCGGAAGCAGCTACTGCACTTGGGTTGCCCAAGCTCTGAGTTGCTGCCGCATCTGTCCAATACGTGAAGGTCGCGCCAGCTACCGCTGAGGCTGCACCTGTAATGTCAACTGTTCCTGGAGCACATACTGCCGCTGGATCCGTTACCGTAAAGTCTGGCAGTGGGCTGATCGTCACAACTACTGGCTTGATCACTTCGCAATCTGCCGCGCTAGTCGCTTTGATATAATACGTGCCGGAAGCAGCTACTGCACTTGGGTTGCCCAAGCTCTGAGTTGCTGCCGCATCTGTCCAATACGTGAAGGTCGCGCCAGCTACCGCTGAGGCTGCACCTGTAATGTCAACTGTTCCTGGAGCACATACTGCCGCTGGATCCGTTACCGTAAAGTCTGGCAGTGGGTTGATCGTCACAACTACTGGCTCGATCACCTCACAACCTTCTTCAGTTACACCCTTGATATAATAAGTCCCTGATACTCCAATAGTCTGAGCCTGTACTAAGGTGAGCTCAGTAAGACCATCTATTCCATAAAAAGTGAATGTTAATCCAGGAGTTGTATTTTGTGCATCTATGGCACTAGTAAGGTCCACTGTGCCCGGAGCACATATTGGGTCTAAAGTAAACAAAGACAATTCTGGAGTAGCATTTAATTTTACTACAGTTTCTCCAGTCCCAATTGATTCGTAATCAGCTACTGCTCCACCATAAACTTGACCCCTGATAACAATATTGCCCTGAATACTTTTAACGACAGTTGTTCCCTTAATTTCTCCTCCATTCATAGTCAAGTCTGCATTTGGAGCGAGAACCATCCCACGAAAATTTGTATTAATTGATAGAGATGTTGAATTAGGGAAATTCCAAATTATTTTTCCAGAACTAGTATTGAAATCCCCATTAAAGTTTACACTATTATAAGTATTTGGAGTTGCAGCAGTAACATTGATTATAACTAAGTCTGCTGTACCAATTGCTAAGGATAGGTTTGTATTAGGTAAATTAGCCATAGAATAAACTGAAACCTTAGTTCCTTCTATTTCTAATGGATTTGGAGATGTCATGTTTCCATTGACGATTGTACCCGTGGTTGGTAGCCCTGCCAAATAGTTCTGCGCAGAGGTTGCATTACCAAAAAGGTCTGATATCAAAACATCTATTCCAGAAACAGACTGGAAACTTCCGCCATTATAGTTTACACTACCAGAAGCGTGACTTCCTTGTAATAAGAAATTACCACTACTATTAATTTGGAAGGTCCCATTCACGTTACCTCCTACCATAAGACCAGCCTGATTCGAAGGGTTAATACCATTCTCTGAAAAATTAGCAGAATTTGTAATTGTAGCATTACCTCCAACTAAAGTCGCATAACTAACAGCCAAAGAAGAACTATTTAAAGTTTGTTTTACTACAAGATTCCACTCTGTAAAATCCTCCAAAGAAGCCAGCCCATTTAGCATATATGGAAGAGAGCTTTCATTAACTGGCTTACCTCCTGGAGAAGTTGCTGAAACTGTCGCTTGATTGACAACCTCGCCTGCAGTAAGATTTGTTGCAGTTACAGCATACTCAGCAGTATAAACCCAAATTTCTCCTATATCCAATTTCGAATTGAAATTTATATCACCTGATTCAAAATCAATAGAAACAGGAACATTCGGAGCCATAAAAAGTGGATCAGAAATCGTAACATTTGACAAAGCAACATTCCCCTGATTTACAACAGTAAATGTATACTTGATTATATCGCCTAATTCAGGACAACCGTCCTCATCCAGCAGCTCTCCAGCTTTGGAAATTGCTATTGCTGGCTCTTCACAGTCTTTAACCGTCACAGTTATCTTGACGCGAGTTCCTATACATTGTGGTGATGGTCCTTCAGCAACCCAGTAATCAAATGTATTGACTGCTGAAGTATTAGGAATTAGGGTCGTAGTTGCTGTTCCACCAATCTCCTGAGTATAGAAAAACACATCATATTCATCAACATCGCCAAAATTGCTTGGCTTGACGATCGTATTAAGATCTACAGCAGTTTCACCAACGCAGAATGTAAGATTATCAACATCTGGCTGTCCTGGATTTGTCGTTACTATACTTGCAACGATTTTAAAAGGGAAAGTACAGCTAGAGGAATTAAGAGGAATACCGTAAAAGTCTCCCCCCTCTTTGGGAAATGGATTATTATCATTGTACTCTGTTGCAGTTTGTGGATCTTCTCCATCATAAAACAAAGTTGCCCGTTGGAAATGAGCCCCTAATCCAATCTACAGGTATTCCTGCATCTGGCACATTACAAAATTCAAAGTCTAGAAATATATCTTCACCCTGACAGTTTGCTTGTACCCATTCAGCTGCTCCAGTAATAGGAATAACTAATGGATCTCTTATTGGGTCTCCTTCGCAGGTATCATCCTCTGAATAACCCTGTATAAAACTAACACCTTGAAAATCCCTAAGTGAGGTAACCCCTTTTCCACTTATAGCTCCATTTACTGAAATATAAGCTTCACAATTTGCTTGAGCCAATACAAAACAATCTTCTGTGGCTTTAATGGTATAAGTAAGCGTAGCCAAAATATCTTCCGGGTCACTAGGAAGTGGAATATTTCCGATTTTCCAAACGATAGAACCTGTCGATCCTCGAGTCGGATCAAAAACTGGAGCAATTGAATTTGAACCACTATAATTAATTTGAACCGAACTTGAAACATAAGAGGCAGTATACGGCATAGGAATCACTATTTCCCCATTTGTAACTGCTTCTGTCCCTTTATTTCTAATATCTAATGTGTATACTAATTGCTGACCAGGTTCCACTGTTGGACTAATTCCAGGAGAAACACCATCAATTGTTTGAACTTGATTGAGCCCCTCAATATCTGGCACATAGGCATCTACCGCAAATGCAAAAAAGTATAATGCATAAATATCCAGTGAAGTGCCATATTTGAACCTTGTGGAAGTTTGATTATTTCCAATAATAGCGTTATTACTATTATTAATCTCCCACATAGCAATATCGATCCCGGTATTATTAATCAAATTTGGACTTCTAGGATTGGGTACAAGTTGATTTGACGAATTAAGAACAGGAGTATATATTGAAGAATTTAAAAAGTTTCCTGTGGTTGTCTCCGGATGGGCCAATCTTTGCCAATTATTAGTATTTACACCCCTTTCGATCTCAAGAAAATCATTGTAAGCGATATCACCTTCAGCGGCCATTATGCCAAGCTTAACATTTACATTTCCTGTTTGTACGGCCTGAAAACCAGAAATAGGTATAATACCTGACTGAGGAGTCCCGTTATTATTTGGAGTCCTAATATGGGAATATCCATCGAACAAAGTAATATCTCTCCATGGCATGTTAGAATTCCCATACACAACAACGATCGCCCACTGTCCAAACAGACCAGATGTTGCATCTGTTCCTTCACGTAAGGCCAAATCGGCAACCGTATAGGCCCCAGCTCCTCTACTTTTTACAAATTGAGTAACATCCATATAACCCACATAAATGTCATCATATTGATTTTGTGGATATAGAATATTAGAATTTGATGCATTTAAAGTAGTATATCCAGAATCCCCTGGACCTTTAATCTTAACACGTCTTTTATCAAATGTTTTTTGGCCAACTGAGAAAGTTACAGGATCATTGATTCTGGATTTCCCAGTCCAATACAATCCGGCATAAACAACTTCAGAACAAGCAGGATCTACACCAGGCTGAGATGAAAATACTAAAGTAGATGAAGATGAGTTAGAGGTAGAAGGATCACCGTCTACATCTACATACTTCATTGCATTATTTGTATTAGCCCTGGTGTTGTTATAACTCACCAAAGTCATACTAGTATTCCCAATGATAGTGAAGTCACCTTTAAGATTAAACACTCCATTCGGAGGAGCTGGAGTTCCAACCCGCTTGTTGAATGTCTTTACATTTGAATTTTGAGCTACCGCAAAAGGTGAGTTACTCAGAAACACAAAGACCAATATTGCTAGAAAAGCAATATTGGAAAAACGAAAAATTTTATATAGGTTTTCCATAGTTATCTGGAGTTTTGCTTTCATCCTGGACGGGAAATTTGATAAAGAATAAGAACTTTTGAATTGACCTGGAGCTCAGTTACCATTGTTTCAAGTCTTGAGGGATCAAAGGAATCAGGGATTACAAAAAGTATAAACTTTAATGCTTCAGCCTGCAAAAGGTTTGCACTCACTTTTGCCACACTTGAATCCTCCACATTAAGTCGTATAAATTCTATGCTTGGGAATTTTTGAAGAGCTGCCTGAAGTTGACCCTGCTCTGAAACATAGAGTGAAAGAGTTTGTGGATTAGTATTGTTAGGCTCTGAAATTTGCCCATCAATAATCTCCACAATTCCATTACCGCCATAAAGCAGATCACTGAAATAATCGGAAGAGCTAAAATTATTTGCTCTCATATAGACATCAAGTTCTTGTATTTCTTGAGCCTCCACTTCCCCAGCAGCCATAGCAAATGCAGAAAAAAATAAGAGCAAAAGGAACTGAAAACGAGCAGATCGAAACTTATAGTCCAGCTTTCTCATAGTTTATAAAATTTTATTGTCTTTGTAATTAATGATTGAAAATTCATTTCCTTGTGCGGAAAACTCATTCCCAGACATCATTATGTCGTAAAAATACACTTTTATGTTTTTCATATGCAAACTTTGTATGATAAATATTTATTTATAATACGTTTTTTTTTATGTGAAAATATTTTTTAAGGTGTTGAAAAGAGAGGTTAACTCGGTTTAACCCGTATTATCATCGAAAAATTGAAAGAATAAACCTTACTAATAAAGTATGTTTGATTACCCTCTTCCCGGAAAAATATTTGTACATTAAATTCATAGATAGCCCAGAACCATCAAGAATTGTCAAAATGCTAAAACACAAAAGCAAAGACCCCTCAACCATAAACCTTGACATTCTTTTGCAGAGCCAGAAACTGACTTCCTTAGCTTGGAGGACTTCAACAGCAATGGAGAGAATAGCTCACTTAAAAAAAATAGGATCTTGGATAAAAGATAATCAACAAGCAATTCGTGAAGCGCTAAAGAACGATTTTGGTAAGCCTGAAGCTGAAACAGACCTCAGTGAAATATTCCCCGTCACTGCAGAAATCAACCATAGCATCAAAAATCTTAAGAAATGGATGAAGCCAAATTCGGTTCCAACTCCTCTTCCCATGCTTGGGACATCCAGCAAAATTTACTTGGAACCGAAAGGTACTTCGCTGATAATTTCCCCATGGAACTACCCATTTAATCTGACGATAGGCCCTCTAATTTCTGCTTTATCCGCAGGTTGCACGGCTATTATCAAACCATCAGAGATGACTCCTCATACTTCTGATCTGGTCTCTTCAATGATTTCAGAACTCTTTTACCCAAGTGAAGTGGCTGTAGTTTTAGGAGAGGTGGAGATTTCTACTGAATTACTAAAACTTCCTTTTGATCACATATTCTTCACAGGAAGTCCTTCAGTAGGAAAAATTGTAATGAAGGCCGCAGCTGCGAATTTGACTTCAGTTACTTTAGAATTAGGAGGAAAATCACCTGTCATCCTGAATGAGGATGCGGATTTAACAGATGCAGCTGAAAAGATTATTTGGGGAAAATACGTCAATTGTGGACAAACTTGCATAGCACCAGACTATATTCTGGTGCATGAATCTCAGCAGGAGAAACTTATCATGGAAATGAAAGTGGCACTACAAAAGATGTATGACCCGGATTTTAAAGGGATAGAAAAGTCACCTGATATGGCTAGGATTATTAATGACAAGCATTTTAAAAGGCTTACACAAACTATTGAAGATGCTTTATCGGAAGGCGCAGCGTTAGCTTTCGGAGGAAAGTATAACCCCCTTACTCGCTATATTGATCCTACTATTCTGACAAATGTCAATAATGATATGCAGGTAATGCAAGAGGAGATCTTCGGACCTATTTTACCTATCCTGAGCTATAGTTCTTTAGAAAACGCAATAGCATACGTCAATTCCAAACCTAAACCATTAGCCCTTTATTATTTTGGCAAAAACTCAGAACATACCTCAAAGGTCCTAAGGGAAACAAGCTCCGGAAATACCGTAATCAATGACTGCGTTTTACATTTCCTTCATTTGGAGTTACCATTTGGAGGAGTAAATAATAGTGGTATCGGAAAAGCGCATGGTTACCATGGGTTTCTGGCATTTAGCAATGAAAAGGGTGTACTCAAGCAGCGAGTCGGGATTAATAATGTGACACTGCTAAGGCCACCCTACGGAATCAAAGCGAAACAAATTATTGCTTCACTTATTAAATGGTTCTAAAAATGACACCTAGGATTTTTAGACTTTTTGAACAATTAACTTTAGGGGTTTTCCTGATTTTAGCCCTAGGCAGCTGTTCCTCGGAGCGGGATGAAAATCCAACTGAAGAACTTGCAGCACTGGATTTGTCCGACCAATCCTACGGACCTAACTCAATCCAGCTTTTGGATGTTTATCTACCAGCAGGCCGTTCTATTGAAAAGACCCCACTGCTTATTTATATCCATGGAGGCGCATGGATCGAAGGGAGTAAAGACGAGTTCAAGCAATTTAAAAATTCCCTTTCCTCCGCCTTTCCCGAATACGCTTTCGTTTCTATCAATTATAGCCTTTATAATCTTGCTAACGGAACAAATAAATTTCCCACCCAAGAAAATGACGTAATAGAAGCTATCAGTTATGTAGTAAGCAAAACAGATGAATGGAATATATCTGACACGATTATATTGGCTGGAGCAAGTGCAGGAGGACATTTGGCATTACTGCACGCCTATAAGCATAAGCCATTTGGAAACATAAAAGCTGTGGTAGCGTTTTTTCCTCCCACCGATCTAGCTGAGCTTTATGACTTCAGCTTTCTTACGGTAACTGGTCTAGAAGGATTATTAGGAGGAAATCCCGGGGAAAGACCCGAAGCTTATACAGCTTCCAGTCCGATTACATTTGTTGACAGCCAATCTGTCCCCACCATATTCTTTCATGGCACTGATGATACAGTAGTGCCTATTTCGCAAAGCTTCCTTTTAGAAAAAGCCCTAACTGAGGCTGATGTAGCACATAATTTCATTATAGTGCCCAATCAAGGTCATGGCTTTGCACTCCAAACTTACCCTTCCTTATTTCAGCAGGCTGCTATCTTTATCAACGAACTATAACAAAAAATCCCGCCAGAAGCGGGATTACCATATTGTCAGACTCGCTCGAGTCCCGTAGATTGAGCTCTCGACTTGATCGCCTGTACTACTTTTTCCGAAGGTTGTAGCTGGATTTGATCCATCTGCTCTATTGTGCTCAGCATTTCTACATATTCTTGCATCAGTGAATCATCACTATGCAAGGCTTGCACTAAGAGTTCTTGCTCTACCTCAGACATTTCCTGATAAATATATCTTATCAGATCATTTGGGGTAAATGGTTTTATCATATGCAAAATTTAGTTGTTTCATCTTCTTCCGCAGATGGATCAGCGCGTATCGCATTCTTCCAAGAGCAGTATTAATACTTACACCTGTCTGATCCGCTATTTCCTGGAAACTCATATCCAGATAATGGCGCATAATCAGAACCTGCTTTTGAGTTTCGGGTAGCTCTTCTATCAGACGCTTCACGAGCTCAATATTTTCATCCCTTACCTGTCGGTCTTCTACATTCTCTTCTGCAAATCTCAGCGAATTGAATATATTAGAACCATCCTCCATCAATATGGTTGGATATCTTTTGGCCTTTCTGAAATAATCAATGGCCAGATTGTGAGCTATCCGCATCACCCAAGGCTGAAACTTCCCTTCTTCGTTGTATTTATCTGAATTAAGTGTTTTGACCACTTTGACAAACACATCTTGAAGCAAATCTTCAGCTACCTTTTGATCCTTAACGATCAAAAATATTGTGGTGTACATTTTACCTTTATATCGATCTACTAAGAGATCAAAGGCAGCATCACTACCATTTCGATACTGTGCAATCAATTCACTGTCCTTAGGACCAATTCGCTTACTCATTTTAAGTTGGTTTATTATAAACGTAAAGGTCTAGGCCATAGTATCCAGTAAGGGTGAAAGAAAAAGAAAGGTCTTTAAAAGTAGGATTTCGAAAACAACTCTGCAAAAAAAATTCAAGGATTTTATTTCACAAAGCTCATGAAGAACATAATCCAAATTTTATTTTTCAAATAGTATCAAAGCCAATACATTATTTGAAACATACAAAATCCAGAGTACACATTAACCAATGTTTATGCCAAAAAATGTTAAAATCCACATTTAGATAGAAGTAAATTGAACCTATACGAACAGGACATTTCAAGTGCTTTGTGTAACTTCGCGGAGATAGAAATTTAAAAAAATACAATGGAATTGAGCGGAAAAATTATCCAAAAACTACCCGAAGTAGGTGGAACATCAAAAAGTGGAAACTCTTGGAAAAAGCAAGAATATATACTAGAAACCCCAGGGCAATACGCCAAAAAGGTTTGCGTGTCAGTTTGGGGAGATAAAATCGATCAGTTCGCTATTTCAGAAGGCGATAATGTTACCATGAGTATAGATGTAGAAAGCAGAGAATACAATGGTCGATGGTACACTGAAGTGAAGGCTTTCAAAGTAGATAGAAATGGCGGTGGATCAGCCCCTTCACATATGCCGGAAATGGATACTTTCCATTCGGAGGGAGAAGAAGATAAATTACCTTTCTAAAAAACACTTGTCCTATGTGGGATGATGACGATGATGATGAGTCAGGATGGGACGAAGACGATGAATTCGACGCACGCAAGGAACACGAAAACATCTATAAGCACCCATTAATGAAAAAGGCAAAGGACATCTTTGCCTTAACTCGCGCTTTGGTAGGAAGTCTGGATGAGGCTCGAAGGGAACTTTACGGCAATATCATGATGGAGGATGCGATGGTCTTGAGTGCCAAATTCGCTGCGGCAGAAGCTATCCCTGACTATGTACTAAAAATGGAAAAGGCTATGATCATGAAAGTGCATGCTAAAAACCTGAATACCATGACTTATCAATTAGGAATGGAAGAAACCCACGCTGAGGAGCATCTTGATTTACTTCGAGAGGCTATTGAGGAATACCGCATACTTTTCATAGACTGGAAAAATGGCTTTGACTCAAATGAAAAAAATAATGATGGCTGGGGAATCTTTACGGATTAACTACTTCCAAATTGGAAGCCGAAATAAGCGCCTACACCCATCAAAATCAAAGTTATCACTCCCATCAGGACTAAAACATCCAATGGTACTTCCCAAGGTACATCTCCGATTTTAAATCGAATTATCTTTTTCCAATTCATAGCAACAAGCAAAAATGCGGCTCTTCAGCCGCATTTTTTATTTCTTTAAAATCTCCTTCCAGCCCTTCGCTTCTAGCTGAGCGGCAGATTCCTCTACTTTTTCCTTCAATGATTTTTTATAAGAATCCAAACTTTCTCCAACCTTAGAATCGAATGACCCTACAATAGAAGCCGCAAGAATTCCAGCATTTTTCCCACCATTTAAGGCAACCGTCGCTACCGGAATGCCGCCTGGCATTTGCAAAATCGACAAAATGCTATCCCAGCCGTCGATGGAATTGGAGCTTTTGATGGGAACGCCAATTACAGGAAGACTGGTCATCGAAGCTACCATTCCAGGCAAATGAGCCGCTCCACCAGCACCTGCAACGATCACTTTGATACCGCGCTCACGGGCCGATTGTGCATAATCAATCATCCGCTGCGGTGTACGATGTGCAGACACAACTGTCAACTCATAGTTTACTCCCAATTCCTCTAGCATTTGTGCAGCTTCTGCCATAATCGGGAGATCGGATTGGCTGCCCATGATAATTCCTACCTGTGGATTCATGATATAGATTTGATTTTAATTAACTCTTTTATTCGCTGCGCTTTTTCTTTTAAGTCTGCAACGGTATCTGATACAATGGTCACATGCCCCATTTTTCTAAAAGGCTTTGTGATTTTCTTGCCATACAGATGAATGTATACTCCCTGCTCTGCAAGTGCTTCCTCCTGCCCTTCTACCAAAACTGGCCCTGTAAATCCATCTTCTCCGAGCAAATTAATCATGGCAGCCGGACATCTCAAGTCAGGATTTCCTAGCGGCCAATTCATCACGGAGCGCAAATGCTGCTCAAATTGCGAGGTGTAATTGGCCTCTATGGTATGGTGACCACTGTTATGAGGTCGAGGCGCAACTTCATTAACCAGTACTTCACCTTCTTTGGTCACAAACATTTCCACAGCCAAAATCCCTACCATTCCCAATTTCAGAATTACATCTTTGGCGATCTGTTCAGCCTTTTCTGCTACTTCTTTGCTGATCTCAGCTGGAGCAAAAAGAAACTCAACCAAATTGGCAGTTGGGTGAAACGCACATTCTACTGCAGGATAAGCGATTAAATCACCAGCTTCATTTCTTGCCACAGTCACTGCAATCTCCTTATCGAAATCAATTAGTTTTTCTAATAAACCCGGAGCATCAAATGCTTTATCCAAATCGGCTTCAGATCTCAAGACCTGAACACCACGTCCATCATAGCCCTCTTTACCCAATTTATTTACAGCGGGAAGAAAATCTGCATTGTGGATAACTTCAGCTTTGTCCGCCGTCAGGATAAAATCCGCTGTTGGAATTCCGTTTAGTTGATAAAACTGCTTTTGCTTTCGCTTATCTTTTATCAAGCTCAGTATATCAGGCTGTGGATAAACCTTTTTCCCTTCACGCTGCAATTTCTCAAGTGCCTCTGTATTAACACTTTCAATCTCAACCGTAATAACATCACAGCCGTGACCAAATGCATAAACAGTATCAAAATCCTTTAAAGAACCCACTGTAAATCGTTGTGAAAGATCCTTGCATGGCGCATTTGGATCTGGATCCAAAATGTGGATATCCTGATTATAGTTGATTGCCGACTGTATAAGCATTCGGCCCAATTGACCTCCTCCGAGGACTCCCAAAATGGGTGATTGCGATGGTATTGCCATAATTTATTTGTAATCAAAAATAATATAATCTCAAGAAACAGAACTCACTTTTCCTGCTGAAAGCGAATTCCCATTAACTCCATGAGTTTATGTGCATTGAAACTCGGGCATGCTCCCCGTTTTATTTTGTAGTCAAAATCTATGTTTTGGTCATGAATCTCAGAATGAAAACTGTAATTCCACACAGTACTCATTCTTTCTTCCAATTCTGCTAACTCAATATCGTGCGTACTGATGATTCCAAACGCATTGGTATCATTCACTTGCCTAATCAAGGCTTCTGAACCAGCAATTCTATCTTCGGTATTGGTTCCTTTCAAGATTTCATCCAAAAGAAAGAAGATTTGTTCTCCTTTTTCGATTCTATCGATCAATTTCTTAATCCTACTGAGTTCCGCATAAAATGAGCTGACACTTTCTCCCAAATTATCCGAATTCCTCATACTGGTATAAAGTTGAAATGTACTAAATCCAAATTCCTCAGCGAAAGGTCTCAAGCCTAGATTCACCAACACACAATTAATCCCGAGCGTTCGCATAAAAGTGGTCTTTCCACTCATATTTGCACCCGTGAGCAAAACGACTCGTTGATTTCCGTCGATTTCGAAATTATTGGGCACTGCAGTTCCCGGCAAAAGTAGAGGATGAGAAACTGACTTGGCTTTGATTCCTTTCTCAATAGAAATAAGTTTCCCCTTTCCACCAACTTCATTTTCAAATGCTCCTAAGGAAATCAAAACTTCCCATTCTACTAGCTGGGCTGGAAAGTGAGCGACTAGATGACCATATTTTTTCTTCCAAGAAACTAGTCTAACGTATAAAAACAAGTCTGTCCAAAAAATGAGGTTAATCGGGATATAAAGAATATTTATCCGGTTTTGGATCCACAATCCTAAGCTGTCCAACTGATCAAAAAGTGTAGAAGCTTTGACCTCTTTGGTGAGGAATGGTGCCTGTTTCTCCTTGAGAAGAGTTGATTGCATTGGCTCCTTTTCAAGTACTGCCAGCCAATAGCGATATGTTTTCAATTGATGGCGACTCGGAATCGACTCAGCCGCCTTCTTCAATGGTTTAAATACCATTCCCAAAAACACCATTCCAAGCAAAATCCATACACCGAAAAACGCTCCAGGAACTATTCCTATATATATTAAAACAGAAAGAGTTATACCTCCGATTGGACCGAGGAAAGCTCCAATAGTAACTAATAATGTACTCTTGTCACTTTCTTCCAACCATTTGGTCCAGCCAGAATTTGATTTCTCCTCATTATAAAAAGCAATCCCAATGCTTTCCATCGCTTGAAGAAATTCGGATTTTGTGGATAACTCACTAGAAGCTTCCCGAAAAGCCCCAGCTTTCACACTATCAAATTCAGATTTTATTTTGGCAGCAAGGGTTTCCTTACCTTTTTTAGAAACAGTATGATTCAGGAGTTGGAATAAAGAGTGATCTCCAAATAGATCCAAATCATTCGCGAAAGGATGAGCTTTTTCTTGAAATTCAGTTCCGGCATCAAGATCTTTTAGATTTCTACCAACCCGCTTTTCTCTAGACATATTCATTTTCTCAAGTGCTAGATAAATAGCCTCCTGATCTTTCTGAAAATTATACTTTCTAATCAGAGAAATGAAAATCACCACTGAGACTCCAAAAAACAAGAACCAAAACGGACTTTCCGCTACTGCTAAAACAAATAATCCACCCATGCCAAAAAAGACGACCAAACGCATTAGCGAGTAGGTTCCAACCTTACTTTTAACCGTTTTTAGCTTCTCAGACAGATTAGAATTTTCAAAATCAAATCCTTTCATGCCCAAAGATAGGAATTGAATCACGCTAACTATTCAAATTGGCGCAATCCTTGACACCTATTCAAATTTTTAGCAAGTCATGGACGTTAATCATTAACTGCATCAGAATTATGGAAAATAACAAACCTAAAAAAATTACAGATAAAGAAACAGAAGCTGAGGACTGGGACATTTCTAAGGGGATGGGAATTCTGCCTGATGATGTCGCTTTTACGCAGAACATCGGCTGTGTAGGCGGAAAGTCCAAAAAGCCCATCAATTCAATAAAAAAACCAACTAAATAATTATCAAAATCTATCGTAAAAGAATATGAAAAAGACACTTAACCCCACAATTTTATTTCTGATGATCTTCGGCATCATGCTCGTATCCAGCTGTGATATGAATGATGAACCTCCAGTGCCTAATCTTGCAGTAGTCAATGAAGACATGGAAGTAAACATGGCATTTGAGGATTTGGATAACCTCACACTCTCAGTTTTGAGTACCAGCGGACTCAGCGCTAGAACCTCGGTAACTATCCCTGCTTCAAATATATGTGATGGAGCAATAATCACCTTGGATGAAAGCACCAAGACAATTAAAGTTGATTTTGGTGACGGCTGTACCAGCGTAAATGGCGTTATTAGAAAAGGGATCGTCAATTTAGCCTACACTGGCAACCTCTTGATAACAGGGGCAAAAATCACCACTACGTTTGAAGACTATGAAGTCAACGGTCATAAGATTGAAGGCACAAGAACACTTACAAATAAAGGTGTGAGCATTGAGAATGGCACAATCACTTTGGAAGTGAAAATTCAAAATGGAAAAGTTACTTGGTCTGACAATACGTTTGTGACGTTGACGAGTGACCAAGTACGTGTCATCAAACTTGGTACCCAGGGAGAATACGAAGCTTCCATTACAGGTACAGCTTCCGGAACAAGCCGCGCAGGACTTAATTATACATCTTCAATTGCTGAACCGCTGATTTACACCAAAAGCTGTATTGATTCGGGCGTGAAAATTCCAAATTCGGGAATCTTGGCATTTCAATACAGTGGAATTGAAGTGACTGTGGACTACGGAGATGGAGCATGTGATAAAATGGCAACGATCTTCTATCCAAGTGGATCAAAGCCAGTGACGCTGGATTAATTCAATTCCATTTATAAAATCTAAACGGCTATCTTTCGATTTAGCCGTTTTTTTTATGGACAAGAAAATAATTGAAGGATTTGAGCATGTCAGATATAAGCGTCCGCAGCTCAGTCCTGAGGAAATGATTTTACGCTCAGAGCAGTTTTATCAGGAAATGGATCAGCGTCGGACAGTTAGAGAATTCGATTCACGTCCAGTTCCAATCGAAATTTTGGAAAAAATCATCCTCACAGCAAGCACAGCTCCCTCAGGTGCGCACAAGCAGCCATGGACATTTTGCCTGATTTCAGATCCTTCTATCAAAAAGAAAATCAGAGATGCAGCAGAAGAAGAAGAAAAAATCAGCTATTCGAGCCGGATGCCGGATCAATGGAAATCTGATTTGAAACCATTGGGAACAAACTGGGAGAAACCGTTTTTGGAGGAAGCACCCTATTTAATTGTAGTGTTCAAGCAGTCGTATGGTATGGAAAATGGTGAAAAAATCCAGCATTACTATGTAAACGAATCCGTGGGAATTGCCTGTGGATTTCTAATTGCTGCAATTCACCAAGCAGGACTCACCGCTGTCACCCACACGCCAAGCCCAATGAATTTTCTGAGTGAGATTCTTAAAAGACCCTTTAATGAAAAACCCTATCTATTGATTCCAGTAGGCTATCCAAAGGCAGAAACATACGTGCCAGCTATCAAAAGAAAGTCTCTTAATGAAATCACAAAAAGGTTTTAAAACAGAAAGGCGATCACATCAATGATCGCCTTTCTGTTTTTAGCCTTCCAACTTAAGAAGCCTCTTCTTCTTTAGCTTTTTCTTTGATTTGATGAACAACTCGCTGAGGGAAAGGAATTTCGATTCCGTGCTTTTCAAACTCTGAATTGATCGCTTCCATTCCGGCAAAGTACATAGGCCACATTTCGGATGATTTTGCCCATACTCTCACCACTATATCTAGTGAGCTATCTCCAAAGTTGTTTAATGCAACAAAAGGAGCCGGTTCTTTCAAAGCTCTTGGGTCATTTTCAAAAATATTCAATATGATTTCCTTTGCCTGCTTGATGTTTGTACCATAGGCTACGCCTACCTTCAATTCTGCTCTTCGAGTTTCTTGTGTACTCATATTGACAATATCGGAATTTGCCAAATTACCATTCGGGATAATCACTTCCTGATTGTCAAACGTCATTAGATGGGTGTAAAGAATCTGAACTCTATTGACTACACCTGTGTGACCTTGAGCAACGATAACATGCCCTACTTTGAATGGCTTAAAAGCTAAAATCAATAATCCTCCTGCAAAATTTGACAAGGAACCTTGAAGTGCAAGACCAATAGCTAAACCTGCTGCACCGAAGACTGCCAAAAAGGAGGTGGCATCTATTCCTAGTGTAACTGCAACAGCGATAATTAGGGCTGCGAAAAGCATAATTTTCGCAAATCCAAATAGGAAATCATTCAATGAAGGCGAATCCTCTCTTTTCTCAAGCGAGTGCTTTATGAATTTGAGTACTTTTTTGATAATAAATCGCCCGATAAAATAGACTAAAATTGCAGCTATAAGTCTAAGAACTACTTCTACAGCTAGACTGATACCTTGCGCATATAATGCATCTGTGGTTTCTTGTGAAATTCCAAAGTCTTCCATGTTACTTACTTTTGGTTGGTTTGATTTGTTACTAAAATATAATATTCACTTGCCAGCGAAAAGCCCAATGCCAGCTTATTTCAAAATTTTTTATTTGTGCAGTGTGCAAAATTCTTTCCCAGTCCTTTCTCGAAAAGCTTCTCAAAACTGATAAACACGCATCATTTTGAACCATCTTTGATTTGCTAAATACCCGAGTCAACCACTTAATGCTATAATAAGCAAGTGGATGCCTGTGCAAATCGTTAATGACTATTCCTAATCGGGATTTTGCTCGAAGAGAGTTCAGCAATGTAACTAACTCGCTGTCTGTAAAATGATGTGTAAAGAGCGTACACGTAGAGATATCTACTTTTTCTTCAGAAAATTCTTCTTGAAAAACATTCTGAACTTCAAAGGTGACTTCTGATAAGTCACGTAGTCTAACCTTCGCTAGGTCAATAATGTTCCTGTTTGCGTCGATTCCGATAAAGGTAACCACTTTTTTCTGGGTTTTTACCCATTCATTCATTACTCTGATCATATCTCCGCCCCCGCAGCCAATGTCTGCCACTGAATAGTTATCTTGTGGATAACTTCTAAAAATCTCTGCGATACCAGAAGTAGTCACATAATTTCCACCTAGCCACCGATTGATGGTTTTTAGCTCGCGCAAAGTTTGATTAAGTTCTTCACCAGAGCAATTGAGGTCGTCCATCAATTCCTTCTCCTCGCTTCGCTGCGCAAATTTGCTAATCACTTTTCCAGCAGTAAAGTTTCCAACGTAAGCCCTGGTCCAAATCCCATAGAAAGTATATCTCCTTGAATTTGATCATCATGCATCATTCGGGCTAAGACAAAAAGTATGGTCACTGACGACATATTTCCAAATTTCTTGAGCACTTCCAATGCATGTGAATTGACAGATTCTTCCAGACCAAATGCTTCCTGAACTTTCTGGAGTATCTGTTTCCCACCTGGATGAATAGCAAAGTTATCCACTGTGGATAACTTGAATTTCTGCTCAAATTTCTCTTTCAATTGGCTAATGCCTTGATCCAGAAGTGTAGGAATATACTTGCTCAGCCGCATCTCAAAACCAAAATCTCCGATCCCCCAAGCCATATCTTCCTCGCCTTCGCGAAGCACCTGACTCAGGTAAGATTTGATTTTTAATCCTTTCTCAGATCGCATTACCAAAGCCGCAGCTGCCCCATCTCCGAATAGTGAATTGGCCAGAATATTATCCTCCACATATTCCTTCTGAAAATGTAAGGTGCATAGCTCCACACAAACCAGCAGCACCTTAGCTTCTGGTTCTGCTTTCACTATTTTGTCTGCCAATTTCAACCCTGTAAATGCTGCATAGCAACCCATGAAATGTACGCAGTATCGCTCCACGGCATCATGGAGATCAAGACTTTTCATCAGGGCTAATTCTACTCCGGGAGCCATCATTCCTGTGCATGAAACCAATATCAAATGAGTGATATCTTGAGCTTTTATTTCAGATTTTGCAAGGCAATTAATCACCGCCTCTTCACAAAGACCTGGAGCCGTCTGACGAAATACTTCCATCCTTGCCTTTGTGCCAGGGAAGGGTTCAAAGTCTTTTGAATTCGGGAAAAAAGTAAAGTCATTTGGGTCTGACTTCTCAAAATCATTCAGCACACTGTAACGACTGGAAATTCCAGACTTTCTATACAAAAAGCCCAATTTTCTTGACTCAACTTCGTCCAGTTGATGCGCCTTCTGCATAAAGCTGGCAATTACCGACTGATCAATAGGGTCGCCTGGATTTGCCAGGCCTATACTTACGATTCCACTCCTCATAAACAGAAGTTTGGGTTTGTGGAGGTTGCCTTCATGTATAAAGATTTAGTCGGTTTCGCTTCTTTCATTAAATAAATCCTAGAAAATTTGATTCATCCAATTTTCAGTTCTTCTGATCAAGTTAATTGAATATATCTAAATTGGCTGAATGCATTGTAACTATCTCCATCTGGAATAGTTATTAGCTCAACCTCATTTACGATATGATCTCTAGTTCTAGCCTTAAGCATCTTCGAATTCCCTTTTCACTCTTTTTGATGCCCATCTTTTTCTTTGCTTTGGCACTCACTCCCAACCATAATGAGTCAAGAATTCTTTGGGTGTTTATTGCTCTTCATCTTTTTCTATATCCGTCTAGTAACGGCTACAATAGTTATTTTGATAAGGACGAAGAAAGTATCGGCGGACTGAAGCATCCACCAAAAGTCACCCAAGACCTTTATTGGCTTTCACTCACCTTTTTCTTGATTGCGATCGGGATAGGTGCAAGTATAAATCTCAGCGTTGCACTTATGATTTTGATTTATGGCTTGGTGAGTATGGCCTATTCTCACCCGGCTATCCGGATCAAAAAGTATCCTTGGCTCAGTTGGTTCATTGCTGGATTTTTCCAAGGATATTTCACGTTTGCCACAGCTTATGCCGGACTTAGCAATTTAAGTTGGGAAGTCCTATACAAACCTCATGTGCTGATCCCGGGTCTGTTAACCAGCTTGATGTTGTGGGGAAACTATCCGCTGACACAGGTTTATCAACATAGCGAAGATGCTCGGAGAGGCGACCGAACATTAAGTTTGGTGTTGGGAATAAAAGGCACTTTTCTTTTTTCAGCCATGGCATTTATGGTGACCGGCACTGGGTTCGCGTGGTTTTTCTTTGACCGTAATCAACTCAACATTCTTTGGATTTATCTAGCTGCGATGACCCCAATTATACTTTACTTTTTGACTTGGTTTAATTTCATCCGAGTGAATCCATCTAAGTATGCTAATTATAACTGGGCTATGGGGATGAATTATTTCTCGGCATTAGCACTCAATGCTTTCTTCATTTATTACTTTCTGGAAAACACGCAGATCATACAAGCTCTGGGCTATTAAAAAGGTTTTCCGTGCGTATTCTTTATGATTTGATCTGAAATAAAAGGCACATGCTGAATTAACATTCTTGTCAAAACTGACGCTTGATTAGATCCGAAAAGGCGCTGAACCTTCCTTCCTAGCCAGAGTCTCCGCTCAAACAGTGATCTCCAAGAATGCTCATATTGAGCTTCAATTTCTTGTCTGGATTTTCCTTTCAAAATTGCATCTGCTGCCAATTTACCTGCATGGATAGCCATTGCCATGCCGTTGCCGCAGAGTGGAGTGATTAATCCAGCTGAATCGCCTGCCATGAGTACATGATTATCCACAGGCTCCTTTCGCTCAAAATTGATTTCATTGATCACTTCCGGTTTATCGAAAAGGAAATCACTGTCTGTAAAAAAGGGCTTGAGCGCTGGGTTTTTCCACAAAACTTCTCGTTCCATTGCCTCAATTGAACCGTATTCCCGCAATTGCCCCCTATCTCCCAGATAGCACAAGTTAACTTTGCCATCTTCTATGGTATTCAGTCCACAATACCCGCCTTTGAAATTATAAAGCGCAACTGTGCTTCTATCGAAATCAGTCTTTATGTGATATTTAACCCCTATATAAGGACTTCTCTTTTCGATGAATGCTCGTTTGAGTGTTTTGTCCAGTTTAGATCGCTTGCCAAAAGCTCCTATTACATTAAAGGCTGTTAGCTGTGTTCCATCGGCCAAGCCGATTCTGAATAAATTCTCGCTCTTATCAAAAATCACAGTATCTACTTGTGCACCAGTTTGTACTGCCCCACCTTTTTCCAAAACTTTATGATAGATATAATCATCTAGCACATAGCGGCTAACTCCAAATCCTCCTAAGTCCAAAGCAGTGGTTACGCTTTTCCCAGCAGTATCAGAAAAAAGAAAAGATGTGATCGTCGGAAACTCACGTTGCTCAGGTAAAAGACTCTCCCTTTCTAAAAAATCACGTACTTCATTAGAGAGGTATTCTCCACATACCCGATGAAAGGGATACTGCTTTTTTTCGACCAAAAGCACATCATGTCCAGCTCTGGCCAATAAATACGATGAAGTCAAACCTGCCAGTCCACCTCCAATTACCACTGTATTGTACTTATTGTTCACAGTTCTGCCTTTAATTTTACATATAAACCGTTCATCAAAAATGAGTACTAGGTACTGATCCTTTCAAGAAATTCACGGTTTAGAAAATACTTAACCAAATAATAACTATGAGAAATAAGATACCCAAATTACTCAGGAGATTACCATTAATCCTTGGTGTAATGGGTGTGATGTTTTATTCTACGGATACTTTTGCTCAGAAAAAGAAGAAAAAGGATGCTAAGAAAGAAACAGCTGCACCAGCAACCCCGGCTAAACCAAAAGGTAATGATTCAGATCCAAAACCTTATAAGGAGGTAATTACTGCGAAGGCCAAATCTAAGGATGGTCTTTTTAAGGTTCATCAGATTGAGGACAAATACTTCTACGAAATCCCTGATTCTTTACTCGGAAGAGACATGTTGATGGTCACTACCATTGCCAAAACCGCAAATGGAATTGGATATGGCGGAGAGCGCACCAATACGCTCATGCTTCGTTGGGAAAAGTACAACAACGATATTCATCTAAAGGTTATTTCTGTGAACAATTATGCAGCCGATTCCCTTCCTATCGCGATGGCTGTTAAGAATTCTAACCTGGAGCCAATCCTGCAGAAGTTTGCTATCAAATCTCTTGGAACAGACAGTACTGGAACCGTAATCGATGCTACTGATCTTTGGTCAAAAGATGTGCAAGCATTAGGCTTACCTAAAGGCGAGCGTACACAATATAAAGTCTCTCGACTAGATACAGATAGATCGTACATTGCACACATCCATACCTATCCTATTAATATTGAAGCGAGGTATGTAATGACTTACCTTGCTAATGACCCACCTTCAAACAGCTCTACAGGTTCTATCACATTGGAGATGAACTCTTCTATGCTTCTTCTACCAAAAGAACCGATGAAGCAGCGATTGGGAGATCAGCGTGTAGGATGGTTTAGCCGTTCTATCGTCGATTATGGAGCTGATGCTCAAAAAGCTGAAAGCCGTACTTTCCTTGACAGATGGAGACTTGAAGTAAAGGATGAGGATATGGCTAAATTTAAAGCCGGAGAATTAGTAGAGCCTAAAAAGCAAATTGTTTATTACATCGATCCTGCTACTCCTAAGCAGTGGATCCCATACTTAATTGCCGGTGTGAATGATTGGCAAGTTGCTTTTGAAGCTGCAGGTTTCAAAAATGCAATTGTGGCCAAATTAGCACCAACAAAAGAAGAAGATCCTGATTGGAGCCCAGAAGATGCTAGATATTCTGTTATCAGATATTTCGCTTCAGATATCCAGAATGCTTATGGACCACACGTGTCTGATCCAAGATCAGGTGAAATCTTAGAATCTGATATCGGATGGTATCACAACGTGATGAACCTATTAAGAAACTGGTTCTTCATCCAAACAGCAGCAATCAATCCTGATGCACAGAGCGTACAATTTAAGGATGAAGTTATGGGCAGATTGGTTCAGTTTGTTTCTTCTCACGAAGTAGGGCATACTCTTGGTCTTCCTCACAACTTTGCCTCTTCTCATGCATATCCAGTAGAGAAGCTAAGAGATGCTGCATTTACAAAGGAAATGGGAACCGCACCATCAATCATGGACTATGCGAGATTTAACTACATCGCACAGCCAGGGGACAAAGGTGTAAGCTTAATGCCAAACGTAGGACCTTATGATAAATATGCAGTGGCTTGGGGGTATAGACCTATTCCTGATGCTGCTACGCCTGAAGATGAATTAGCGACACTGGATAAATGGATCCTGGAGAAACAAGGTGATCCTATTTACAGATATGGGCGTCAGGGAAATAGCTATGATCCAACTGCACAAAGTGAAGATTTGGGTGACAACTCTATGAAAGCTTCTGAATACGGTATTGCCAACCTGAAGAGAATCATGCCAAACCTTATGGATTGGACTTCAGAGCCAAATAAGCCTTACAAAGATTTCGATGATCTGGAAGAAATGTATGGTCAAGTGATCACTCAATTCAACAGATATATGGGTCATGTGAAAACCAACATTGGTGGTGTATCTGAAGTTTACAGAGCCGTTGGACAGGACCTGCCAGTATATACACACACTTCAAAAGAAATTCAGAAGTCAGCTGTTGCTTTCTTGAACAAAGAGCTTTTTACCACTCCTGAATGGATGATGCAGGATGACATCTTTGCAAGGACAGAAGATTTTGGAGCATTGGAAAGAATCCGAGGAGTACAGGCTGGTACGTTGAATTCAGTACTTGACCTTGGTAGACTTGGTCGTGTGATCGAAAACGAGGCATTGAATGGTAATGAAGCGTATAAGATGACTGAGCTATTTGATGACCTGAGAAAAGGCATCTGGACCGAGTTATCTTCAGGAAAAACAATCGACGTGCACAGAAGAGCCCTACAGAGAGCTTATATTGAGCGCTTGGAGTATCTGATGACTACCGACGGCCCTACCGTACCAGCTTCATTCAGAAGATTTGTTGGTCCACAGATCAATGCATCTCAATCTGACATCAGACCGATGGCAAGAGGAGAATTGAAAATCCTACAGAGAGATATCAGATCCGCGATTGCCAGAACTTCTGACAGAATGTCTAAGCTGCATCTTGAAGATGCCTTAGAAAGAGTAAATACTATTCTTGACCCGAAGTAAGGTTTAAGAAGAAGCAATAAGTTAAATGGGCGCCAGTTTTGGTGCCCATTTTTTTTTATTAAAACTTCTACCGCTATCTCACTACTTACGAAGGCTCAGCTTTTACCGCCCTCTAGAGCTTGGGATTTGACTCGCAATAATTATCGAACTAATTCCAATTTCTAAAAACTTTGCCTCAGTGCGCCGTTGCGGGATTTTCAACATTTGAAATGATTTTTTGATTAATTTTGTTTCAAACGAATCAACATGTCCTCACCTCTTTCCATACTTCAGAGTCATAAACTACGCATAACAGATTGTCGGCAGGAAATAATCCGCGAGTTCTTGGACAAACAAGTCGCGTTAGCCCATTCTGATTTAGAAGAATCATTGGATAGCCAGTTTGACCGTGTGACGATCTATCGGACTTTAAAAACGTTTGTAGACAAAGACGTAGTGCATAAAGTTCTTGATGACAGTGGTGCTACCAAATATGCGCTATGCTCCCACGAAGAGGAAGAACATAACCACGAACACGTCCATTTCAAATGTGAAATTTGTGGAGAAACTACCTGCCTGGAATCTATTTCCCTGCCGAGTATCAAGCTACCTGCAGGCTTTAAAAAGAAGGATATGAGTTTATTGGTTCAAGGTGTATGCAACAAGTGTCATTAATATTCCACTGGTTCAGGAATTCTTGATTTCGGGGAATCACTAGGCCACTGAACCCCAGGAGGTAAATCTATCTTAGGTGGTGTGAAATCCTCGACTCCGCCATCTCCATCATCTTCACTCCTACCACCCTTTTTTAAAGATTTTTTAGTCATAGTCGCCATGACATATATCAAAATGACATAAGCTAAACCACAAAGGATCAAATCGATTACAAGACTGCTCATCGCTAAAAGTTTCAGATAATATACTTGAATACAAGATTTAAATCAATGGTAGTGCCGATTTGTTTTCGCATAAAGATATTTTTTATGATTTAAGCGGACTTGCTAATTCCCTTGGATAGGTGGATATTTGCGCTCTGAAAAAGAAAAGTGATGATAGTAAAAACAAAAAAATATCAGCTCCCTACTGGCACCTATATCAAAATGGCTTTGGTTAATGTTTTGAAGGAACAATGGTGGGTTATTCCAATAGCATTAGTGATTATGTGCGGTTATTTTTGGATCCCTTCGATCTGGTGGATCATCGGAGCATTGATCGCATATGGCCTTTATGTACTGTTTTGGGCGATTCAATTCACTGGAGTAACCCAGATGGAGCAAAATAAAGTAATATTTGATAAGATGGCATACGAAATAGATAGCCGTCAGATTCTGATGAAAATCAATACTAAGCAAGGCATGCCCGTTCAATGGAATATGATCAAAAATGCTGAAGTCAGAAAAGATGCTTTCGTCCTTTACATGTCCAAAGCGCAATTCATTCATCTGCCTTTTCGAATTTTTAATTCAGACAATGAGCGAAAATTTATGGAAACAATCCTGAAGCGTAAAGAACTGATCAAATAAGATCTCCCCAACTCATAGAAAAAGCCTCCCAAATTGGGAGGCTTTTTCATTTTACACGCTAGCCATTCAATTTACTAATGTAGAGGCAGCGGAATAATTACCGATCCATGCAATCTGCAATGCAACATTTAGGAATTTCCTCAACAAAAAAACCTATCCAAATGGATAGGCTTCTTGGGGATTAAAATAATCACCTGTTACATAGATGGCATGATAACCGTATCGATCACATGGACTACTCCATTGTCCGCTTCGATATCAGCCGCTGTTACAGTTGCTTTATCAACCATCACTTTACCATCCATAATTGTAACTTTCACAGAGCTACCCTGTACAGTTTTTGCCATTTGACCATTTGATAAGTCTTTTGACATCACTTTTCCAGGTACTACATGGTAGGTCAGGATTTTAACCAATTGCGCTTTATTCTCTGGCTTTAACAAGTTTTCGACTGTACCAGCAGGAAGCTTTGCAAAAGCATCATTTGTTGGAGCAAAAACTGTGAACGGACCATCTCCTTTCAATACATCCACTAAATCACCGGCTTTCACAGCTGCTACTAGCGTACTCAAGAAATCCTGAGAAATTGCTAAATCAACAATATCTGCTTCAATTTTTGTCTCATGGACAGCATTCATTTTTGGTGCAAAAGATGATGCTATTACTAGCATTGTTAGCATCACTACTATTCCTAATTTTTTCATTGTTGTTAAGTGTTAATTTTAAATTGGTTTAATACCCCTATAACACTACTTATAATCAATTGTTTTTCAGTTTTTTAAGAATTATGTTTCATGAAGAAATATAAAAACATATAAGTATCAAACACCCCAATTTTAGACCTTTCAGCTACACAAATGGACCATAAATAGAAATTCCACATATTTGGGAATGCAAATAAAACTTATCGCAATAGGCAAAACTGACAACAAAGCAATCATCTCTTTGATCGAGGAGTATAGTAAGCGTCTGAATTTTTATATCAAGTTTGAATTTGAAGTGATTCCTGACCTTAAAAACAGTAAATCTCTTTCTGAAAGCCTCCAGAAGGAAAAAGAAGGCGAATTAATTCTGAAAAATATCATGCCCGCAGACGAGGTAATTCTATTGGACGAGCGCGGCAAAAGCTACAGCTCTATGGATTTCGCTGAGTTTCTTCAAAAGAAAATGAATAGTGGACTGAAGCAATTGATTTTTGTAATAGGTGGTCCTTATGGTTTTTCTGAAGCAGTTTATAACCGAGCCAACGGTAAACTTTCCATTTCTAAGATGACTTTTTCACATCAAATGATCCGTCCATTTTTTATCGAACAATTGTATCGTGGGTTTACAATCCTGCGAAATGAACCCTATCATCACGAATAGGTAGGATTAAGCCGCATTGTGCGGTATTAAGTAGCCTTCATTCCGGTTCAAGAGAATTACTAAAGGCACCAAGCGGTCTAGAGTTAGTTAACCATCACAAAATAATGTTTTGGCAGCTATCACTGAGGCTGAAGACTTACCCCTAAAATTACTCCAATGTTAAGTTTTGGATAGTTATATGTTTTAATGTTACCAAATTGTTAACTTTACCTAACATTGACCGTAACAATAGTAACATTAGCTTCATCCCAGGTGAAAAAAGTATTACTCACATTTATTCTAATATCTGCAATTGGCATTTTTGCCATGGCTCAAGATGCTATTGGAATAATTGAGGGTTTACGCTTTGAAAGCGATTCAGAGAAGGAGTTATGGGAGGCAGGCCAAAAGAATCCCTATTTACTTTTTAGAGCTGTTCAAGCTGAGAGATCCCTTTCAGACGAAAAGTGGGATGGCCTGGTATCTGAACTGGACAAAAAATTCAATAAAAAAGGCACACACCTAAGTGTACTCCGCAGTATTTTTGAAAAATCTCATCAGCAGCTGTTCAAAACCTACGAACAACATTCCACTTTCAATGATATGTTGGAAGAAGGAAAATATGATTGCGTAAGCGCTTCTGCTGCTTTGGCTCTTCTCTTAGAAAGATATGGATTTGTATACAAAGTTGTGGAAACGGATTATCATGTGTTTATAGTAGTGAATCACGAGGGGAAAGATATTATTTTGGAAAGTACATTGCCCATCGGTGGGATGATTACAGCTCCAACGGAGGTTATTGCTTATTTAGAAGGGTATAAAGCTGATGATTCAACCCAGCTCAAGTCTCTTAACCAGAGACTAGGAGCTCCGAAAGCAGATCTTTCTGATAATGCAATTTTTAGAAAAGTCAACTTGACTGAATTAGCAGGACTGCAATATTATAATGATGCGATCTCATATTTCAATGATCAACGCTTTGAAAAGGCTTCCACACAATTAAATAAGGCACTGAAACTTTACAATTCTGAGAGAATTGAAGGCCTCAAAGCATTAGCAGAAGAACAAGCCAACTTGCTAGCATCAAACTAAAAATGGCCTCCTAAAGGAGGCCTAAACTTGTTGGACCAATCACCCCTGTCGTCCAAACAATCTGTTAAAAAAACCTTACTCCAATATTTTAGTATTTGTTAAGCCATAAATGCTACGAAGAACCCAATCAGGAGAGCTTTTTTTATCACAGCGATAATAACATCCTCAGTCATAAGAGTTAGGTTCGTTTGTTATTTCAAAAATATTCTCATTTTTTGAAGCTCCCTATACGACAAATGCCCTATTCTATGAACAGGGCATTTGATTAAGTTAGGTTAGTGATGATGATGACCATCTGGACCATGAGCATGTCCATGTTCGAGTTCTTCCGGTAAGGCATCCCGTACCGAGATGATTTTACCTTCAAAAGACAAATCGTATCCTGCTAGTGGCGGATTGAAATCCATATGGACACCTTTATAATCAATCTTCGTAATCTCTCCTCTGATCTGTCCACCCTTATTATCCTGCATAGGAATTACATTCCCTATGCGCAGTAGGTTCTTATTTGTCTTTCCTTTTTCCTTGAAATTAGCTTTTGGAATTATGGTTTTTTTCTCCTCCATATAATCCCCATAGGCTTCTTCAAAGCTAAGATCAGCTGTGAATGTGTCTCCAGCCGACTTCCCTCAGCAAGGCATCTTCGAACTTTGGAAAAACTTCACCGGCATTAAACAAAAAGTAAAATGGCTTGTCCTCTGGGACAGTTTCATACGGAACCATACCCGTCTCTCCATCATCCACTTTGAGATCATAGCAAACTGCTACCACTTTATTCTTCTCTACTTTCATGTGTATTTAATTGTTTTTTGATGAGAAATGGAATCTCGCCTCATGGATAATTATCAAACTTTCTGATGCCATCCTCAAGCTAGATTTTATAGCTTTTGAATGAAAACCCTATCTAAATAGATAAGCAACTCCGATTTGACCTACGAAGTTTTTCCTATCATAACCAGGCACAAAATACTGATCTGGGCTATTTTCCAGATACCATTTGTAATTCAAGGTATTGACATATTGCAGTCGGGCATTTACTAAAACACTACCAAACTTCCAGTCACCTATGAAAGAAGGGACAAGATCCACATATTTGTTTCGCCAGTCTTTCGAAGCTTCATATCTGTAGTAATAAAAGTCGTTGTTATAGACAATTCGCTCCATTTGGAAGCCAATTCTATTCATTTTATTAACCCAAGCAAACTCAACGAATATCACATTACTGCCAGGACCATTTCCTGCTCCTAACACCTGACCATTTTGAGTATAGCCTTCTACAACATGATCGTGTATATACCATGTTTTAAGCGCTCTGATATCTTCTCTGATAGTTTGTCCCGTCTGAGTCATCTCAGAACTAATCTGGAAATAATGACCAGGCTTTTTCAAACTCATCAAGTGCGAAAACCCAAAAGTGAAGGCTCTGCCAGATTCAGGAGTTATCATGAAATCGCTCATTTTGCGATCATTATCCCGGGTCCCATACTCACCATAGAATTCGAAGTGCCCTTCTGGACTTAGCCATCTGAAAAACCCTGAGCTAAATTGCTGTCTCTTTTCTTGAGTAGGATCTACAATATTCTGCGCTTTTTTCCTGCCATTAAATACCGGAAGTATATCTCCTAGATCAGAAATATCACTTCTGTACATTTGATTTGTTGACCCGTATCCCAAAAATAATCCAGGAACCCACTTTGGCTGATAAGTCAATACGATTCCTGACAAGAAACGCTTATTATCCTCTGGTTTAGGAATTAAAACTGGATTTTCCTGAATTCTATAATCAGATAATGGAGGCAAGTAACCTGAAGATCTCAAAGAATCCACCAATCATCTGCCCTTCAAATGATCCAATTTTTGTCTTTACTGGTTTTCGGGTGTTAGCCGTGAAGTGGACAAATCCTGGGCATTATTTCCAAGTAAAAGCGAGTTTCGTCTACCAGGCCCCCACCAAAGATTCTCGGAGGAAATGCCTATTGAATACTCATCAAAATTAAAGCGAAGACTAGACTGACCTAAATAGGCACGATTGTAGGCATTCTCTCCAAATCGCTCTGGCATATCTATTCTGTTCATATATTCATAATAGAATAAAACAGTTGCTTGATGCTCGATTGGAAAGCCCTTGTAATCCTTGTTTTGAGCCATTAACATTTCCGGTTGAAATTGTAGGCTCAACGGTCCATATTCTAAATAAGCGCCGACACTAAGTATACTTTGAATTCCTCGATTTGGAATAAAAGCGCCATCATTCACTCCGAAGGCATATGTCGAATTATACTGAAACTTAGCAGTTGCAGGCAGAAGTAAAAACTTGCCTTGATTATTCTTTCCAAAAACTTTGTTGACCTTGGAGACATCCAAATCAACCACAGAGCTATCGAGGTCAAAGCCATATTTAATCCCGAAGGCCTCAGTGGGATAGAGTGGTCTGATCATAAAAGAAGATGCGGAGTCCACATCTCCCAATAGTTGCGCTCTTCTTAAATAATCATCCAATACTGGCGTGCCTACTGGTACAGTCTGCGCGAAAGAAGGATTATTGAGCAAAAGGAATAGCACTAATGTCCCAAAAAAACTATTCAAAATTTTCCCTGTCTTCATCATCATTTCAAGGTAAGGGCTTCAATAGTAATTTTAGCTAAAGACCAAGATTCATCACACAAAGGGTCAGTTGCATTATCCGCCACTAATTCCGAATTCATATAAACTCTGGAATTGGGATTACTATGTTCAATAATCTTGGAAATACTATATCTGGTCGTATAATTCGGAAATGCGCCAAAAAGACAAAGACCAGGCATATTCGTCTGAATTGCTCCTGTTTTAGGTCTATTTTGTTTGAAGAAATGATCTGGATAAGATTGGTAAAGGCAATAGGTGGATTCACAAGGCGTATTGGAGAATGTAGTTCTAAAAACCTCCTCATCATCTACCCCAAAAAACCATTGATCTGGACCATTTCCATTATCTGAAGCATTTCCATCCCAAGAATCATGAACCAAAATCTCAAGCGTAACTTTTAACAGATTGTGGGATGGAAGACCAGACAAATTAACTGCAATTTCTTCATTATGGTAATAGCCGACTACTGTGTCATTTTCAAAAATTAAAAACCTACCGTTTTCAAATCCTGCCAAATCTAGATTTGAAAAATCATTGGAATAGACCACTTGCTCTGACTCCAATGTTTCAGTACAAGAGGAAACAAACCCTAAAGTCATAAGAAGTAGAAGTATCTTCACTGCTTTTGACCATTTATAATAATCCATCAAATTCAATTAGTTAAGAAAATAGAACCTTGCAAAGAAACAAAAAAGGAGCCAAATGAGACTTACCAAAAGAAGGGTAATTTTAGCTCAGGTCTCCAAAAGGTTTTACTATTTTTGGCTACAAAAAAAAATATGAGATGGCTACTTTTACCATAGTCGCAGGTGCGCGACCCAATTTCGTGAAAATTGCGCCTATCATTCACCAATTTATCAAAAAGCAACAGGAAGGCATTGATATCAATTTCCGATTGGTTCATACTGGACAGCATTATGATAAAAAGATGTCGGGTGACTTTTTTGATCAACTGAATATCCCAGAGCCTAACGCAAATCTTGGAGGAGGAGGTGGAACTCAAGCTGAGCAAACAGCCTCAATTATGGTCGCATTTGAAAAAGAACTTCTTGAAAATCGCCCAGACCTTGTACTAGTTGTAGGAGATGTCACCAGCACACTTGCCTGCTCTATTACTGCCAAAAAACTCCAAATAGATGTAGCTCATGTAGAAGGAGGAATACGCTCTGGCGATTTATCCATGCCCGAGGAAATCAACAGAATGGTCACAGATAGTATTACCGATCATTTTTTCACCACCTCTGAGATAGCAAATAGCAATCTTAGAAATAGTGGTTTTTCTGAAGAAAAAATCCATTACGTAGGCAATACGATGATAGATACATTGATGGCGCAGATGCCTAGATTCCAAAAGCCGGAAGGTGAGATTTTCGAAAGCTTGGAACCTGGTCAATACTTTGTGATGACCATGCACCGTCCTGCAAATGTGGATCAAGAGCAAAAACTAAAAGCCATGATAGATGCGATTCTGGAAGGCACAAAAGGATTACCAATCATTTTTCCAGTGCATCCACGCACCGCCAAGAACTTACAAACAATTGGTATCGATGCACCGCACCTTCATATGTGTGAACCTTTAGGATATTTGGAATTCAACTATCTGGTAAAAAATGCGAAAGGTGTAATCACCGATTCTGGAGGAATTACTGAAGAAGCTTCTGTCATGAATGTGCCTTGTATTACTCTCAGAGACAATACTGAACGTGCTGAAACCATCCACCTTGGCACCAATGAACTTGTAGGGACTGATCCAGCTAAGCTTAAACCTTACTTGGAAAAAATAATGCAGGGAGAATGGAAGCAATACCAAGGAATTCCTCTTTGGGATGGAAAAACAGCAGAGCGAATAGTAGCTATATTACTAGATTCCTATTCCGCAGCTTGATATGGAGGTGCAGAACAGAATAGCTTTTTTGGTAGAAAAATTGAACCTACTGCCTCATCCAGAGGGAGGGTTCTATTCAGAGACTTATCGATCTGAAGCAAACATTGAAACAAGTGCCGGGAATAGAAACCTAACAACAGCCATCTACTTTCTACTTACCTCAGAGAATGTATCAAAATTCCATCGTATCAAAAGTGATGAGCTTTGGTTCTTCCATGAAGGAAGCAATTTGACAATTCACACCTTAAGTGAACTTGGTCATAAGCAGCTTTCGCTTGGATATCCATCAAGTACGGCAATTACTTCTCCTCAGCATTTAGTAAAAGCTCATACCATCTTTGGTAGCACAGTGGACGAGCCTGACAGTTACGCATTAGTTTCATGCGTCGTTTCGCCTGGTTTTGATTTTGGAGATTTTGAACTCTTCGAGACCAAGGCACTTCTCCAACAATTCCCAGAATCTTTCGAAATCATCAATAAATTGACATAAAAAAAAGGCTCCTTTCGGGAGCCTTTTTCAATTGTGATAGTTGGAATATTAGAAAGAGAAGGAAACTCTCATGTTGATTTTTGTGCCTGGAGAAAGGCTGCTGAAAATCTGATCTTGTGCCTCATATGACTTATAAACATACTCTCTCTTTGAGTTCAGAATATTTTGCACCCCAAAGCCAGCTTGCAGACGCTCATCTGCCCCAAAAGTCTTGTTGATGTTTAAATTCAAGCTATTGAATGGTACAGAGTATGTATCTGTTCTGTTACCAAATCCGACATACTGAAGAGAAGATCCTTGAACATTATAGAAAACACCAGCTTCCCAACCAGTAGTGAACGAGTTATAGCTTAAGCCTGTGTTGATCAAGTAAGGTGCCTGTCCGGCCATGTCACGTGTATCCTCAATTACCTGACCTTCTCTAGCTGTCAATGATCTTGATCTGAATTCAGATTCAGACATTTTTATTTGAGATTTAGTTACCGTAACGTTCGTATTCCAAGAGAAATTTTCCAAGGTAGGAGCAATGAATTTCAGAGATTTTCTGAATTCAAACTCTAAACCTGCAACAGTACCATTACCTACGTTTCTAGGCTGGAAAGTTCCAGGATCAGCTAGGAACTGAACCATTTCAATAGGCTTTTCAAAGGTTTTGTAGAAGGCACTTACTGAAAGCATTTGACCTCTTTCCTGGAAAGCTTCCCATCTCAAATCAAAGTTATTCACATGAGTAGAAACTAAATTACCATCCCAAAGGACTTCTGTTCCCCCATTGGTAGTTTCAGGATATAGACCACCAATAAAAGTTCTACCTGTGATTGGGTCAAGAATTTCCGCATAAGACAGTTCTTTGAAAGAAGGTCTTGCGATGGTTCTAGATGCTGAAGCACGTAGGTTTTGATTTTCTTTCAAGTTGAAAATCAAGTTGACAGTTGGAAAGAAATCCATATCATCAAGTACTTCAACCAAATCATAATTGATTGTTCCAGTCTGGTTAGTACCAGTATAGTATTGATTGTATTTCTCAACTCTTAATCCTACGATAGCTTTTAATTTTTCTGCTGGATTTGCCTCCACTGACACATAGCCGCCCATATTGGTAGCGATGGAATTGTAGGCGTTCGCATTAATCGGAATAAAGTCCGCATTGTACCTTACCCCATTTCTATTGTCTGCAGAGAAAAGATTCTCTTCAAGCAAAATCTCATTTGGATCGCCTGTAAACTCTGTATTTCCTGTAGCAAACTGGAAGCTTTGAATGTTGAAATCACGCTGTTTGAAGACATAATTACCACCAAATTTAACTTTACCTTCTCTAGAGAAAAGTGTCAGTCTTTTAGCGATATCCCCTTTTGCAACAATGCTATATTCTTCTAGATCTCTCCAGATTCTAGCAGGAAGTCCTACTTCAGTGGATACAGTATTGGTAGGCTCTCTAAATCTTGTAAATCTAATGTCTGGATCAGAAATAGTAGATCTTGTTGGAGCTAGTTTCCAATTAAGCTCCCAATCATTTCCATTGATGTAATGTGTACCCGCTAGCAAAATGCTAGTTAATCCTCTTTGGCTATACTCTAAGTTATATTGTCTAGCTTCAAAGTTCGCTCCTAGGTTGGTATTGATAAAAGCAAAATCAGCTGCCTTAGACTCTCCATTTTGCAAATGCATTAAATTCAACTTGAATTTTGAATTGTCAGTCTTCAAGGCAATACCCGCAAGTCCGCCAAGCAATACATTGTTTACACCAAAGTCTCCACGCTGTCTTTCCAAAGGCTCAAGCTCCGTCTGATCAGCCTCTCTAGGCTTAGCATACAAGTTGTACTCTGCATCCTGATAGAACTCCGTCTCATTCTTATAGGTCAAAGCAAAATTGTAACCCCAAGTGGCTTTTGATCTTGTAAATTGATTTCCAAGGGAAAAGCTAACTCCAACATCCATCAAGCTATTAGCTCTGTAGCCACCCAGTGTTTTGTTGAAGTTTCCAAGAATCTCTTGGTACTCCATGCCTTTTGGGCCATTTGGATTACCTACTGCATCACCATATTGAGGGATGTCTGTTCTTCCGTCTGTAGGAATAGCTCTTGTGCCATCATCAAATCCTAAAAAGTCAGTGTTGCCACCATCGTATTTCAAATAATTTGAGTTGAAGTGCATGGATGGGTTGATACCACCACTCAAACTCAATCGCATTGTTTTTTCCTCAGGAAAATCTTTTGTTTCTATATCTACAACACCACCTGTAAAATCCGCAGGAAGATCAGCTGTAAAAGATTTGGAAACGATAATGTTATCGATCACATTGGTAGGAAATATATCCATTTGGATTGTATTTCTATCAGGATCAAGGCCTGGAATATCCACGCCATTCAAAACAGTTTTGGTATATCTGTCGCCAAGCCCTCTTACATAGATATATTTACCACCTTCGATAGATACACCTGTCACTCGTTTTACTGCAGAAGCAGCATCGCCATCACCGATTTGACGAAAAGTGCTGGCAGAAATACCATCAAGGAGGTTAGCAGCATTTCGTTTTACAGAAAGTAAAGCTGATTCAGTAGTTCTGATTGCAGAGGCAGAGACAGTTACGGTCTCGAGGTCTGATGCTTCTTCAGCCATCATCAGATCATTGATTACGTTTACCTCTCCTGCTTTTACTACTACTTCTGTCAAGTTGATAGAAGAATAGGAGATGTAAGAGATCTGAAGAGTGTAAGACCCTGGAGCAACTTTAATTTCGAATTTACCATCGAAATCTGTTACAGCTCCTGTAGATGTTTCTTTTACTAAAACAGAGACACCAAATAGAGGTTCGCCTGTACCTTCTTCGAAGACAGCGCCACGAATGGTACCGTTTTGGGCAAAAACAAATCCTGCAAATACTTGAGAAAGCACAAGCAGAACTAAAATCAGAAATCCCTTCATGAGTGGATTAGTAGATTGATTTTTCATACAGCAATTAGAATAAATTTTAAAAGAAGGAAGAAAGTGACCTTGCAAGTTCTTTCTCCCTTCTTTCAAAAGTGTGTTTGTTTATTTTAGATCAGAAATAGCGCCTGAGGCTGCAGTCCAAGACCAAGTGCTAGCAAAAGCAGTCTTGTTTGCCCCTACAGTATTAGCACCGGCAGCTACCATTGTTGCTGAAGCAGCAGTACCATTTTTGAAAACTGTAGCCAACGTAACACCATCTGCTAGGGTAGCTTCGAGATTCATAAATTTCAATGATCCTTCAGAGAATGTTGCGAGTGTTTTGTCACCGCTTAGGGATAAGTCACCACGACCATCTGTGGTTGCTGGGTCAGCAAAGTTGAAGAAGTAAATGTTCTCAAATGTACCTCTAGCTCCATCACGGAAGTCGCCTAGTTCAGCAACTGCATTCCCTTTAACAGTTCCGTTTTTCAACGTATGGCCAGCATTGTATGAACCTTCCGGACCATCGATTTCTAGGCAGTGATCAGTTTCGCCACCTGCAACTACGATGAAGTTATCCAACGTACCAGCCCAAGCTTGGTCAGTATCAAGTGCGTCATCACCAGCATTCCAGATGATTGCATTTTTCACGCTTACAGTACCACCGAACCATTCGATTCCATCATCTTGATTTTGCGATCACCTCCACGTTTTCGATAATTGTACCAGAGCCTACGCCGCCAAGTGTCAGTCCGTTAATTTCATTTCCTTCACCGATGTTTGCACCACCGTGACGGATAGAAATATATTTGATAGTTCCTGAGTTGTCCTCATCATTTGATCCACCGTAAAGTCCGTTTGTATCGGACGGTGGTATACCTTCAATTTGTACCTCGGTGACATCACCTGCAAGGGAAGCCTTAGCATTTCCCAAAACGATCAAACCTCCCCAAAGACCAGAAAGATCTGGATCAAGATTAGGTGAAGCAATTTGACCAGGTATGATTTCATCAGCAACTGTAGTGAAGATGATCGGAGATGTTGCGGTTCCTTGTGCGTCAATCTTGCCACCTCTAGCAATAATCAAAGCTGTAGCATTAGAGCCAGATCCTACTTCGCCTTTCACAATTACACCTGGCTGGATGGTTAATGTATTCCCAGAAGTAACAGTAATTCTTCCTCCAAGTACATAAGTCTTACCAGTCTCCCAAGTTGTATTGGAAGTGATGTTTGTGTTTACAAGCAAAACATTATCTGCTCCTGGATCCACAGGATCTACTGGTTTGTCATTTCCGTCTATACAGCTTGTGAATCCAATCACGATTGCTGCAAACATGAATAATAGGGAATTGAACTTTTTCATTGGTATAGTATAATTGAAATGGTTTGCCTTCTTTGACGTTGCAAATCTGCTTCAATTATTCACCGCAAGAGTATTTTCCGAATTATGCTTTTTTTAATATTGATTACAGAATTTAATATTGGAATAACAAAAAGTGCATAAAAAAAGGCTTCTCTTTCGAAAAGCCTTTTTTTACTTAGAATAGCAGTTATTTCAATGTTACCGATTTGTTAATGGGAACTTTCTCCATTAAAATTTTGACCAGATCTCGCGTATTAATTCCGTCGGCTTCTGCCTCATAATTGAGAATTATTCTGTGATTTAGTACATCTTCTGCTATTTCCTTGATGTCTTCGGGCAACACATAATCTCGACCATCCATGAAGGCAACCGCCTTGGATGCTAAGTTTAAATTGATACTTGCACGAGGAGAAACTCCAAATTGAATGTACTTGGCTTCTTCCTTCAGACCATATTGCTCCGGAAATCTAGTCGCAAAAACCAACTCTATGATATAGTGTTCCAATGGCTCAGCCATCTTTACCGCATTGATCTGATTACGAATCTCAAAAATCTCATCTTTTGAAAGTATCGCATTCACTTCTGAGCTAAAGGACATGTTTGCCATTCTACGCATCACTTCCATTTCATCAGCTTTGCTTGGGTAGTCGATATGAACTTTCATCATGAATCTATCCACCTGTGCTTCCGGCAATGGGTAAGTTCCTTCCTGATCTACAGGGTTCTGAGTTGCTAAAACCAAAAAGGGACGGTCAAGCTGATAGGTAGTATCACCAATCGTAACCTGCTTTTCTTGCATGGCTTCCAGAAGTGCCGATTGAACTTTGGCAGGAGAACGGTTAACCTCATCCGCCAAAATCACATTGGAGAATATTGGTCCTTTCTTTACTTCGAAACTTGCTGCTTGAGGATTGTAGATCATCGTACCTATCAAATCCGCCGGTAGCAAATCCGGAGTAAACTGAATTCTATTGAAATCAAGATGTAGCACTTTGGCCAGCGTATTTACCGTCAAGGTCTTTGCCAAGCCTGGTACACCTTCCAAAAGGATATGTCCATTGGTAAAAAGTCCAATCAAAAGTCTGTTGACCATTCTGTCCTGGCCTACTACTACTTTCTTTACTTCCTGTATTACGTCTGCTATTTTTTCCTGATGCATGGAATCTGAATCTTTGAGTGCTTTTTAATCGGAGACTAAAATAGAGGTTTTTGTCCCAAAGGACAATCTTAAATCTTAGAAGCGGTAATGCCTTACGATTAAAGGGATTTTATGATTTTTTAAGAAGCTTATTTCTCGCGGCGGCGCGGCGACGCAGCCATAGATAACCTTTGAGGTTTACAAAACCTCGAAGGTTTTGAGCGGGAAAGGACCTACCTCCTTGATTTATTTGCCTCCGTCTTCTTAAACCCAGTCAGTCCCAACTTATGGTAAATGGTTTTTTCCTCGATCTCCTGCACTTCACCCACCTTGAATCCTTGAATGGTTAATTTCTCCATAGACCAGCGAACCAGCCTTAGCGTAGGATGACCAATCGCTGCTGTCATCTTCCGAACCTGCCGGTTTTTGCCCTCTATTAAAGTCAAAGAAATCCAGGTATCAGGAATGGAAGCTCGGTAGCGAATCGGCGGGTCCCGGTCTGGAAGTGATGGAATTGGATCCAACACCTTGGCTATCGCAGGTTTAGTTTTGTAATCTCTACCCTCCACATTGATCATTACGCCTTGCATTAATCCTTTCAATGCTTCCGGCTCAGGAGATCCTTCCACCTGTGCGTAGTAAGTTCGCTGGTGTCCAAAGCGAGGGTTAAGCAAATGATGGTTTAGGGATTTGTCATCCGTAATAATTAGAAGTCCCTCAGAATCTTTGTCGAGCCTGCCTACCGGGTACACCTCCTTTGGAAAATCAAAAAGAGAGGCAAGCGTCTGCCCCTCTCCAGAAAATTGACATAAAACCCCAAAAGGCTTATATATAATAAAGTATCTAGCCAAAGTCAGTTAATTAACTGCCGCAGCCTACGCAATCAATGCTGGAATCAGTCGGCTTCACACCGTCACGTTCCATCTTCAGGTTATGGATTTTGTCACGAATCTCCATGTCTGCAAACATGTCACCGGTGATTTGTGATTCCAAAGCTTGGATTTGCTCGTTGTAGTTTTGAATTTGTGCTTCGCTCATAAAAGTTAGATTAAGGGTTGAAATGATATCCTAAAATAGCCAGCGATCTTGAATAGTTCCTGATCGAAGCCTCATTTTTTTCGTCAAAAATGATTCCAACTGAGCAGTAGAAACTTACCTTCCGAAAATAATTAATAAAAATGCCCCTTACAGAACTTATAAATCTTCGCCAGCTTTTACACCAAACTCCAGAAATTGCCGGTGAAGAATCTGCCACAGCCGAGAAGATTTTAGCCTTTTTTGCCAACCTAAAACCAGATCAAACCATTCAAAATATAGGGGGAATGGGGCTAGCTTTTATTTTTAAAGGGAAAAATCCTGGTAAGCGAATTTTATTCAGAGCTGAACTGGATGCATTGCCAATTCAGGAAACAGGAGATCCAAGCTATAAAAGCCAGACTGCAGGGAAAGCACATCTTTGCGGACACGATGGTCACATGACGATTATTTGCGGACTAGGGGAAAAGCTTGCTGCGCAAAGACCTGCAAGTGGTGAAGTAGTATTGCTTTTCCAGCCAGCGGAGGAAACCGGCGAAGGCGCCAGAAGGGTTTTGGATGATCCAAAATTCCAGCAGATCAAACCGGATTATGCTTTTGCGCTACATAATTTACCAGGATTCCCACTTCGTCAAGTTGTTGTCAGGAAAGGAACTTTTGCCGCAGGAAGTACAGGCTTGACGATATCCCTTACAGGAAAAACTTCCCATGCTGCCCACCCCGATGCAGGAATAAACCCCGCTCAGGCAATTGCACAGTTGATTCAAACCCTTCCAAAACTTACAGAAAAGCTTTCCACCTTTGCTTTAGTCACAGTTATTCATGCGGAGATCGGAAGTTTGGCATTTGGGACTAGTGCTGGAAAAGGAAGCCTGAGCCTGACGGTCCGGGCATTTGATCAGGATGATCTGGAAAATCTGATCAAGATGATTACCGAGGAAGTCAAGAGAATTGCAACTACCGAAAAGCTTGGCTGTAAATTCTCCTTCGTAGAATCGTTCGCCGTTTCCAAAAATGATCCCGGAGCAGCTGCTATTGCAGAAGGTGTACTTAAAGAAAAAAATTTGCAAGTAATTGAGAAGCCGGAACCCTTTCGCTGGTCGGAGGATTTTGGGCTTTTCAGCCAAAGTTGTCCTTCCTATCTTTTTGGATTGGGATCAGGGGAAAACTGCCCACAACTCCATGAACCTACCTATGATTTTCCGGATGAGTTGATAGAGACAGGTGTGAAGAATTTTGAGGGAATTGCAAGAAAGGTGAATGGGTAAAAAAAAGACCCTCCAGGTTTTCAAAACCTGGAGGGTCTAGCTGAAGTCCTGCTTGTGGAGAAGCAGGCCAACAGAGATCAACAGAACTTTGCGCGGTAGCGCCTTGGCGGGAGATCTCTTACAAATCCGAATATTCAGCCGGATAAAGCAATCTGGTGTCGTTGCGGGATACGGTATTGGCATATTCTGGTAAATCTTTCATGGCTAACCAAGCCGGATCTGTTCTGAAAACATTCCAGTGTTCATTTCTGATTTCCATATTTTCATGAGTAGTCATATAGACTAAGTTTGGCATATTAGCACCAGCTATCGTTTCAGCATAGAAAATTGGACTACAGTCTATTCTGCTGAAAATGTCCATTTCGCCAGAATTAAACATTTTCACTTTCTGCTTGTAAAGTCTTTCCGTTGGCCCTTCATAACTTCTCAATTCGTAAACTCTATCCTTTTTAGCATTAGTCAATTCAGACTCGGTGAATTTAGGCTGACCAGTCATTGCTTGAAGGATCGAAGTTTCTATTCTTTTGTAAGGTGGATTGTCAAAAGCCGCATTGATATAAGAACTGCCAGCAGTTTGGTAAGCAGCATCTTTTGCCAATTTACTGTCCAAACCTAGGAATTCATCCATCGATTTGAACGGGACAAATAAGTACACTTTCTTTCCTGCATCAGGCTGAGAAGCGATAGGTTTAAAAACCCCAACTTTTGCTATTCCATGTCTGTGGGCAGCAGGAATAAAAGCATTGGCTAGGTAATCGTCAAGCATTGCTTCCTGCTCGGCATTTTCGATGTGGTAGGTTCTCAGTTCGTAGAAATCTCTTTTTTGAGCCATCAAGCTTGAGCTTAGGAGCAGGCACAACGCAAAAAAACCGAGTGATAATGTTTTTAATTCTTTCATTTTTTAGGCTTTAGGTTAAGAATGGGTAATTGAATTGCAATCTAAGGTAAACATTGAATTCATCAATCCTGTTCGAACAACCCTAACAGAAATTTGAGAATACAGAGAAATAGATTTAATGAAAAAAAGCCGACTCACGTCGGCTTTCTACTTACTTATTGGTTTGAGCTTTCTTCATTGGATTGCTTCCGACTGATGTTCCTCTAGCAGCTCCTGAACCTTTAAACAGTTCAAATCTGCTAGGCTGAAGCTGAGCTGGCCAGTAATTGTTCGACTCATCTATATCGGCAGTTTCTCTTTTTGGATCGAGTATGATTTGAGTTACTTCTTTTTCCTTCACAAAAACCTTAGTCACCTGAGACTCATTCTTTCTCCAGATCTCTACTGGGATTCTGTCGATCTCGGAGGTACCATCTGCGTATTGGAATTCTAAAATGATAGGCATTACTAAGCCACCTACGTTATTGAAGGTGATCTCATAGAAATTCAAATTACTTTCCATCAACTCCTTTTCCTTCGGCGAAAGGCTAGCCATAAATTTCTTATAGCTCTCTTCATCTTCCGGAGTCACGGTGAAAGGATTATAAGAAGTATAGAAATCGCGCGTAGCTGGATTTGCTTCAATTACGGTCTCTTGGATTTCTGTCCTATTAAACTCTTTGGAAACGTAATCCTCCTCACGGTCAGCTTGCGCCTTCCTTTCTGCATTGATTTCTGCAGGGGTCCGGTTTTCCATTTTGTACAAAGCTACATTCTCAATAGCTATATCCACAGGCTCAGTTCCGTAAAACCAACCTCTCCAAAACCAATCCAGATCAACTGCAGAAGCATCTTCCATCGTACGGAACAAATCGTCAGGAGTAGGATGCTTGAACATCCACCTGCGTGCATACTCCTTAAATGCATAATCAAACAATTCTCGACCCATCACTGTCTCGCGAAGTATATTCAACGCAGTTGCCGGTTTTGCATAAGCATTTGGACCAAATTGAATGATATTCTCAGAATTGGTCATGATCGGTTCCAATGTATTTACACTGCTTTTCATGTAAGGCACAATTTTGTGTGCTGGCCCACGACGGGAAGGGAAATTCCGATCCCACTCTTGCTCTGCCATGAATTGCATAAAAGTATTCAACCCCTCATCCATCCAAGTCCACTGACGCTCGTCAGAGTTCACGATCATTGGGAAGAAGTTGTGTCCTACTTCATGAATGATTACCCCGATCATGCCGTTTTTCACTGCTTCAGAGTATGTACCATCCGAATCTGGACGACCGTAGTTGAAGCAGATCATTGGATACTCCATTCCATTAGCAGCCTCTACAGAAATGGCTGTAGGGTATGGATAATCAAAGGTATGTGCAGAGTAAGACTTGATTGTATGTGCCACCACTCTGGTAGAATACTGACCCCAAAGCGGATTAGCTTCTTTGGCATAATAAGACATAGCCATCACATCTTTACCACCTTGCTTTACAGCCATGGCATCCCAGATGAATTTACGGGAAGAAGTCCATGCAAAATCACGAACATTTTCAGCTTTGAATTTCCAGGTTTTCTTAGCAGTTGATTTACCCTTTTCCAATTCGGTTGCTTCCTCCTGCGTACGGATGACTACAGGATTATCGTAAGTTTTCTTGGCAGTATTCCATCTGTTTAGCTCAGTTGCCGAAAGAACCTGACTTGCATTTTGAAGTTCTCCAGTTGCCCCTACCATATGGTCTGCAGGTACAGTAATATTCACTTCATAGTCTCCAAAGACTAAAGCAAACTCTCCGGAACCTAGGAATTGCTTGTTTTGCCATCCTTCGAAATCGGAATAAACTGCCATTCGAGGGAACCACTCAGCCATGGTATATAGGTAATTGCCATCTTCTTCAAACAACTCGTATCCTGGACGACCAGAGATATACCCAACTCTATTGGTAATATTGAAAGTCCAATCTACTCCAAAAGTAAAGCTGTCGCCAGCTTTTAAAGGTGTAGGAAGATCGATTCGCATCATGGTTTTATTTACTGTAACAGGAAGTGGATTGCCCTTAGCGTCCTTTACTTCAAGTACTTTATAACCAAAGTCATCATTTGCCCAGATTAGACCTTCGAGGGAACGAAGAGTCATTCTAGAATTAATAGAGCTCTCGGAAGATTTAGGAGCATCTGAATCAGGACCACGCTGATTTTCTTCCAATTGAACCCATAGGTAAGTCAATTGGTCCGGTGAATTATTGATGTAAGTGACCTTTTCTGATCCTTTGATGGACTGATTTTCATCATCCAGCTCTACATTAATCACGTAGTTAGCCTGCTGCTGCCAATACATGTGACCCGGAGCTCCGGAGGCAGTGCGATAAACATTTGGAGAGCGAAGCATAGGTCCGAGCTGCTCAAATCGCTCTGCATGATTCTGCTCTGATTGCTGCGCAAAAGCAGGGAAAATCCCCGTGATTGCTAGCGCTGTAAGTGCAAGTAATTTTTTCATTGTATAATTTTTATGCTCAATTCTATTCGTATGTCAATTCAACAGCTACTGGCAGCTAACCTGTTTTTTACCATTATTTAGCTTCTAACATCAGCATTAGGGCCACTCCAAATACCATGGATGCCACAACTAAAGTCCATTCTTTTCTACTTACTCCTGCCAGTCCTACAAGTATTGAGGTAGCCAAAAGAAATATGCCAACGATTACCAGCTGTCCCAATTCCAAGCCTAGGTTAAATGCTAGTAAGGGATGCCAAATACTTGCCTCTTTGCCCAAAAGACTTCTCAGGTAAATAGAAAATCCAAGACCATGGATTAGTCCGAAGAATAGCGCGAAGATGTAATTAATCGAAAGCCCTTTCCCAGACGCAGGTTTTGGTCGTAGAATTGTTATAAAAGCAGTGATCGCTATCGTAACTGGTATCAAAAACTCGATGAGATCAGAGTTGACATTGATCAATCGAAATGTGGCTAGTGCCAACGTGATGGAATGCCCTATGGTAAAAGCGGTAACTAAAATCACAACTTTGCGCCAGTCTCTAGGAATAAAAACTGCACAGAGTGCCAACACAAAAAGGATGTGGTCATAGCCATTGATATCAAGGATATGCTCAAGGCCTAGACGAAAATATAACTCAAATGAATTCATAAGAAGGGTGAAATACCTCTAAAGAAGTAAATTGCGCAATTATACGTCATAATTGGCAGAAAAGACAGGCAACATAGCACCAAATGCAACAGTTTTACTTATACATGATCAGCTTGGGATGGCTGGTATTTACCCACCCTTTTCACATCAGCTTGACAGAGATTAGATGGAATGCTGAGACTGAGCATATAGAGATTTCGCAGAAGATTTTTTGGGACGATTTAGAGATTGGGCTGGGCGATTTCCACAAAGAATCCATTGATTTTCTAAACCCTTCCAACAAAGACAAGCTCAATAAGCAAATTGAATCCTATTTGAAAGAAAAAAATATGATTTGGATTGCCGACAAAACAGTCCCCTTGAATTTCATTGGATATGAAGTGGAGGAAGATGCGGCTTGGTTCTACCTTGAATCTGAGAAAGTAAAAAATCCAACCTCTGTTAAAGTAAAAAACAGTTTACTGGTAGATATTTTTCCTGATCAAAAGAATGTCATTCAGTTCTATTTTGATAAAACCTCACCTAAAAGCATCATATTAGGAAAAGGTGCAGAAACTGGGAAATTAGACAACTAATCAAGAGAGATTTTGCTTCTCTCTCCTTTGTAATTTACCGTCACGACAGAATCAACCCCAGACCCAAGTATCAGTTTCCTTGACGATTGACTCAGATAGCCAGAACCATAAAATAGCTCTCTTTTCAAAGTTGGTTTATTGTTTTGATAAATAATAAGTTGCTGCACATCAGCACTTGGCTGAATGACTTTAGAGGTTTGAATAGCTGATCGAAAAGCCATCAATGACTGGTTGTATCTACTAACCAAAATAATCTCTCTTCCATCAGCGCCCATCAATTTGGCTACAGCCCTGCTTTCTCCAGGGCACTTCTAGCCCTAGCTGTCTACCAAATTCAAAGTTTTGAAATAGTCCATTTTTGGTATTGAGTAAAGCCCCGCGCCCAGCATCATTTCGTCCTGTGACTGTCTCATTATCAAAGAAATTTCCAACAGCAAAAATACCTTCCGGAATCTCCATCATTCCAAAAATGCGCGAAAACTGCGCTTCTTGAGGAAATCCATCAAAATAAATAGAGTCTCCTAGATTTTTCAATACACCAGATCGGAACTCATGAACTTGTAGCACGCTGGCCATTTCTTTTTCCTCGGCGGAAAAAAACTGATCCCTATCCACGTATGCAAATTCACGATACACCAAGAATTTATTTTTCCACTTAGGCACCTGTCCTACCAGCTGGTTTCTACTGGCCAGTGGATAAATGGAATCTCCAAAGTATTGGAAAATGACAGGATCCACACTTCCGTTTTTATCAAAATCCGCGAAGTGCATCTGCAATGGCTTGGCTTGGGGAAGCTCTATATCTAGAATTTGATCCAACATTCCCTAAAGCATAACTGGGCAATTTCCCATCTTCAAAAACCAAAGGAGTTATACTGTTCCACCAACCAGCAGATTTCCATGATTCAGAATCGAGCACTTTAAGATTAAACACCCTATTACCTCTTTCATTTGACTGTAAAAAGACAGTGATCGGCATCCACTCGCCTGCTATCAACAAATCAAGTTTACCGTCTTGGTCATAATCCGTCCAAAGTGCCGAACTAATCATACCAGCTTCCTTCAATCCTGGTGCTAATGCTTCAGTCACATCGACAAATGTTCCATTTCTATTTTCAAGCAAATAGGACATTGGTGGCTCCGGATATCTTCCTGGCTTGATTCTTCCTCCTACAAACAAATCCAGATCCCCATCCTGATCATAATCTGCAGCAGTGACGAGTGAACCAGAGCTTACCAATTTTGGTAGAAGTAACGAATCAGCCTGGAAACTACCCCTCCCATTATTAATATACAGGACATCCTGATATACCTGACTTTCCGCATCATATCTACTTCCTCCTGAAACCACGTACAGGTCCAAGTCATTATCTCCATCTGAATCAAATAGCAATGCTCCCATTTCAACCGAGCTTCCCGAGCCTTTCAATGCCTCAGATATAAATTCACCAGTATTTTTTTGAATGAAAATTTGTCCAGGTTGTCCAGTAGATCCAGATAAATAGAAATCATCCAGTCCATCACCATTTACATCTCCTACAGCTATTCCAGGTCCCAGACTGCTGATGCTTCATAGGCAACAACCCTTGCCTGTTAAAATCATTGTAGGAAATTGCTGCAGACTCATAATTGATCCCTAAGGCGGTTGACACTTCGTCATATGGAGTCTTTACTATTTTTTCATTTGAAAAAAACTCAGTTTGTGAAGACTCTTGAGTTATTGTTATGTGTTGATTGCTTTCAGTACTACCTATCTTCGATTGAGTACCGTTTGGCCAAAGGACTACTAGGGAGTCAATGCTCTCCCTGTCTCCAAGTCCAAAAATCAAATCGCCAAACATGGCGGATTTGTAACCTCTGGTAGGATTCATTGCCTTACTAAGGACTCGAACAACTCCATTTTCATTCAAATAGCATTTTACTTCAGCTCCAATCGCAAGTGGGTTTTGGTTGCTGCCCAGAAGCTTAACCTTCAGCCAATTCGCATTGTACGCATTCGATGGCTTTGTATTTCTATTATTTCGGAAAATTCCTGCTGCCTCATTAAGATTATTGGTGACCAAATCCAAGTCACCATCACCATCCAAGTCCGCATAAGCCATTCCATTCGATATTTCTAATCCGTCAACACCCCAGCTACTAGAAACATCTTCGAAGGTCAGATTTCCCGTGTTTCTGAAAGCGTAATTATTAAGTTTGACTTCTTTCAGTAGATTCAATCCATCCATTCGCAACTTCTTCTTATCCTCCGGAGACATAAACGGACCCAAATTATTGGTATAATTGATATAGTCCATGTCAGTGATGTCCTTTCCATAGCCATTGGAAATAATCAGATCCTGCCGGGAATCCATATCAAAATCTTCAAAAAGCGGTGACCAACTCCAATCAGTTTGCGATATCCCTGCCAATTCTCCAATCTCAGCAAAAGTCCCATTGCCTCTATTTAGTTGTAAAGTATTTCTAACATATTGAGGTTCGTAGCCCTTAGCAAGATTAGCCTGATAGAGATTGAAATTTTCAGTTGGAGAAAACATTGTTTTCTGTCTTAGATTGTCTGGAGGAAACATATCTACTACTACCAAATCCGGCCAGCCATCTCCATTGATATCTCCAGCATCGACACCCATGGCATTGAAGCTTTGGTGATCTATGCGATCTTGTATTTCATTTATAAATGTTCCGTCTTGCTGATTGATGTAAAGCACGTCGTTGGTAAGAAAATCATTAGCTACGTAAATATCCGGCCAACCATCTTGATTGATATCCGCTATGGTAAGTCCTAAGCCATATCCTTCGTAGGTTATTCCAGCTTCGCTAGTCACAGCTACAAATTTTCCCTCCCCCTCATTTCTAAACAATAAATCATTGCTTTTGCCGGAGCCATCAGTGATTCTGGGACGACTTATATTACGTTGAAAGCTTTCCAGAGCATTTGCCAAAAGGTAGCAATCCAAATCCCCGTCCCGGTCGTAGTCGAAAAAAGCGGCTTGGGTAAAATACCCTACCGCATTCAATCCAAAATCAGCGGCTTGTTCCTCAAAAACAGGAATACCATTTTCATCATTTCCCTGGTTGACAAATAATAAATTTGGATTCTGGGACTCATTTCGATTAGAAACAGAAAGGTAAATATCCAACTTCCCATCTCCATTGATATCTGTAAAAGTAACCCCCTCCACCCAAGACTGGGTTGCTAGCTTGGATTTCTGGGTGATGTCTTTAAAATTAAACCCTCCTTCATTGAGGTAGAGTCTCGAACTTACCTGATTTCCACCAAAGAATATTTCAGGCAAACCATCCCCATTTAAGTCAGCGATGCCTACTCCTGACCCATTGTAGATATAGTCAAAATCCACGATGTTAAAGGAATCAGACTCTGTTAGTTGATTAGCAAAATCAATTCCTGTATCTGAAGCGCCTACCCGTTGGAATAGGGTGTTATCAGCAGGATTGTTACATGCATAAAAAAATAGGAAGATTAAATAGATGGGTATGCACTTATGAAAATGGGCGTTTTTCACTTCACTTAAATTTATAATAGGTTCAAAATAGAAGTATCAAATCGGTTTATTTTTTGGCCTGAAATTGCTTGAACTTCAAAAATAGTAGAAACAGAGGATGCAATTAAGGCTATCAAAACTAATTAAAGTGAAAATCATTAAAATTTTGCAAAGACCCTACAAAAAGACTCACTTCATTAAAATAATTAATTTCTACAAACAATTATTTCTTAAAAAATTATTTAAGCAAAATTTTGAGGAACATCATAATTAAATTATTACTTTGGTAGTAATGTTATAAAAACATATTTACAAAACCCATCTCAGACCTGGCAGATTATAAGAATCTGTCCACAAATTTATTGTTATGTCAAAAACGATTTACCCAAAAACTCGTGCATTACCTCCATGGAAAAATTTTCATGGGCTAATGCTCTCACTATTCCTAGTAATTATTTTTATAGGAAGCTCATTCGCCCAAAGCAGAAATGTTACTGGCGTTATTAAATCATCCTCCGGGGAAACCATGCCCGGTGTGAATATTTTAGTTAAAGGTACCACCACCGGTACAGCATCGGATATCGATGGCAACTTTAGCTTAACCGTCCCTTCTGACGAATCAATTTTAGTTTTCTCATTTATTGGTTACACTTCAAAAGAAGTTCGTGTAGGCAATTCCAGTGAACTCAATGTCGTCTTAGAAGAGGATCTTTCTTCCCTATCAGAAGTGGTAGTAGTCGGATACGGTACGCAAGAACGTGCTAAAGTGACCGGTGCAATTTCTTCTGTTGGTTCGGAACAGATTCGAGCTTTACCAGTACCAAGTTTAGCTTCAGCACTACAAGGACGGGCTGCAGGAGTCGCAGTCACCAACGCTGGTTCTCCTGGCACAAATCCTATTGTGCGAATCAGAGGTATAGGTACTGTTGGTAATAATGATCCACTTTATGTGATCGATGGAATGCCAGCAGGTGGTTTAAATCAAATCAACCCTGCTGATATCGAATCAATAGAAGTATTGAAAGATGCCTCTACAGCAGCTATCTATGGTTCAAGGGGTGCTAATGGTGTGATTTTGGTAACAACCAAAAAAGGTAAAATAGGCAAGCCTCTAGTTAGTTTGGACTCTTATTACGGAAGCCAAAAAGCTTGGAAAACACTGGATTTACTTAATAGAGATCAATACATCGCTTTTGGTAGAGAACTTCTAGGAAATGCAGGTGCTGACGCTCCAGCACGTTTTGATAATCTAGGTGAATTTGCAAACGTAGATATTGACTACCAAGATGAGATGTTCCGTACAGCACCAATTCAGGATCATAATCTAAGTGTCTCTGGAGGTACGGAAAATGTGCTTTACAACTTTGGTATCGGATATTTTAGCCAAGAAGGCATTATGCTAGGAACTGATTTTGAGCGAGTTTCCTTGAGATCAAATACTGAATTCAAAGTAAACAAGCGAGTTAAAATTGGTCAGACCTTAACGGTAGCCTACTCAAACAGAAACAATGAACCATTCTCTGGAGGCAGAAGCCAGCTAGAGCATATTGTAAAGGCTGTGCCTTATATCCCTGTTAGGGATGCTACCAGACTTGGAGGTTTCAGAGCCCCAGACCGAGTTGATGGATCTGATCCTGAAAACCCAGTATTGAATGCCACACTCAGAAATGACAACAGTCAGGATTATAAAATCCTTGGATCTGCTTATGTGAGCGTAAATATCCTTAAAGGTTTAGATTACAAATTTTTAGTAGGATTGGATGTAGGGATTGGTGACAACTACCAGTATACTCCCAGCTTCAATGCTGGAGACTTTAGCATTCAGAACTTTGCGACAATTTCCAAAACCAAAACAAACTTTGTTTCTCCGCTCTTCAGTAATCAGCTAACTTATACTAAAGATATCGACAAACACCATTTTGATTTATTAGGTGTGGTTGAAAGACAAACTTCCACTTTCACCAGTTTAAATGGCGCCGGACAAAACTCATTAACCAATGACGTGAGAGAACTTCAAGGTGTAGAGAATCAAACTACGACAAGTTCTAAAACTGAGTACGCACTAATATCTTATGTGGGTAGAATCAACTACGATTATGCACAGAAATACCTGATCAGTGCTAGTATAAGAAGAGATGGTGGCTCTAGATTTGGCCCAGACAATAAGTGGGGTACTTTCCCTTCTCTATCTGTTGGTTGGAGATTAAGTGAGGAAGGCTTCATGCAAGGTCTAAATGCTGTAAGTGACTTGAAGTTGCGTGCAAGTTATGGTGAAACTGGTAATGACAGAATTGGTGATTACGTCTACCAGGCTACGATTAACTCTAATTTATTCTACAATTTTGATGATAATTTGCTTACTGGCAGTACTATTTCAGCTCTTGCAAATGCTGATTTAAAATGGGAAACTACTATCATGAAAAACTTAGGTTTAGATATTGGGCTTTTCAATGATCAGTTTAGCCTTTCCTTGGAAGTATATGAAAATACTACCGAAGGTATGATCCTTGGCGTCCCTATTCCACCATCTTTAGGTTATGACGGAGCACCAGTAGCAAACGTAGGGACTGTCAAGAATAGCGGATTTGAAATCACAGCTGGCTATGAATTGAGATCTGGGGATTTCCAATTGGGAATTGATGGAAATATGGGATTTGTAACCAACGAATTAACTTCCTTGGGTACAGGCAACACTATTTTCGGCCCTAATTTCCAAGGAGACGCAATGACGCTTACAGAAGAGGGACAGCCAATTGCCTACTTCTATGGATGGATTGCAGATGGAATATTCCAATCTGGTGAAAGCACAACTCAGCAGCCAAATGCCTCAGCGGGTGATATTAAATTCAGAGATATCAATAACGACGGTGTAATAGATGCAAATGATAGAACAAACCTTGGTCATTACCTTCCAGACTTTACGTACGGTTTGAATGCGAATGCATCTTATAAAGGATTTGATTTTACAATGTTCTTACAAGGAGTATCGGGCAATGAAATCTTCAATAACCTAAGATATCATACGGAAGGCATGACCCGATTATTTGGCGCCAGCACTGTGGTGTTAGACCGTTGGACTCCTACAAATACGGATACTGATGTTCCAAGAGCAATCTCCGGTGATCCAAATAGAAATGCCAGAGCAAGTTCGAGATTTGTAGAAGACGGTTCCTATTTGAGGCTTAAAAACATATCAATAGGTTATAGCATTCCTAGCGCAGCTCTACAATCTTGGGAGCAAAGGAACTGTATCAAAAGTAAGAGTGTATGTCTCTGCACAAAATCTGTTTACCATAACAGATTACACAGGATATGACCCTGAAGTAGCAGTAAGAACAGGTATAAATTCATCCCTAGGTACAGGGATTGATTATGGCCAATTCCCAGCTGCCCGCACGATCATGGGAGGTATACAACTTGCATTTTAATTTATAAAAGGAAAAATCATGAAAACAAGATCCACACTTTTGGCAATAATCATGTCTGTTGGTATGATTGCCTGTGATGAGGAAGTGTTAAGTCCAGTAAACCCTAATCAATTGGGCACTGAGACTTTCTATCGGACTGGACCGCAACTATTAGCAGCGATCAATTCGGTATATGCTACACTTCAAGGAAACAATTTATATAATAGAGAATATTTCTTCCTACATGACCTCCTATCCGATGATGTAGAGACTGGAGGAGCGCAATTAGAAGCACCGAGAGCGCAAGTATTAAACTACGTTTTTGATGGTTCCAATCCTCAAATTGAAGCGAATTGGAGAGGTTGGTATCGATTGATACATCGTGCCAATCTAGTGATAGAAAATGCAGACAACGCTACAGATAATATTACTGAGGCGCTTAGAAGTAGAATTGTAGGAGAAGCCTATTTCTTAAGAGGATTAGCCTTTTACGAATTATCTACCTTATGGGGCGGGGTGCCACTTATGACAACATCTGCATCATCTCCTGAAGGTCTTCCAAGGGCAACACAAGAAGCATCTTACGCACAATCTTTAAGTGATTTAAATGAAGCTATTTCGAGACTTCCTCTCAATTCTACTTACTCAGGGACCGATGTGGGACGAGCTAGTAAAGGGGCTGCTCAAGCAGTAGCTGCTAAATTGTTGCTTTTCCAAGGAAAATTCTCTGAAGCAAAACCTTACCTCACTGAGATAATAAATTCCAATCAGTATTCATTGACTGAGCGATACCTAGATAATTTTGAAGAAGAAAGCGAAAACAACTCCGAATCTATCTGGGAGATCCAATTCTCTGAAGCATTCGGAAATGCTGGTGGATGGAATGGTGACGGTACAGGTATTGCTGAAGTGACCTTTAGAGGCCAAGAATATGGACCAAATGCTTGGAGGAATTTAATTCCAAACACTAGTCTGGTGGCTGAATTTGAAAAACCTTCTACAGGAGCTCCTAAAGAGGACCCTAGAATGAGCTATAACTTCTACAGATTAGGTGACACATTCAATGCTGGAGCAAGTGTATTGAATGAATCAACTGTTCAGGGGGATTTCAATAAGCCAAGCTGGAGAAAATACCAGACTATCTATAAGAGAGCTAATGAAAACACTCAATCTGGAATCAACTTCCGCGTGATCAGACTTGCTGATGTTTATCTGATGATGGCGGAAGTAGAGAATGAGCTAACTGGCCCAGCTGCAGCTTTACCATATCTCAATAGAACAAGAAAAAGAGCAGATGTAATGATGCCAGAATATCCAACTGCTCAATATCCAACTGGAACAAAAGAGCAAACTCGAATCGCTATTCAGCATGAAAGAAGAGTGGAGATGCCAGGCGAGCAAGTACGAAACAGAGATATTCGTAGATGGAGAAGAATGGGGACCTTACAAGGTGAACCTATTGCTGGCTATCAGTCAAAGCATGATCTTCTGCCCATTCCTACTGTGGAATTAGATAATAATTCTGCCTTAACTAATGCAGACCAAAACCCTGGCTACTAAGCCATATTCTTTATTTACTAAAAGTAGCCGAGTCATCTCGGCTACTTTTTTTTGTCATATTTAAAAGGTTCTCATCTTCAATTGAAAGATATTTCAAGTAATAGCAAGGCTATTTAATTCTTAAACGGTAGTTTTCTACAGATAACCGAATAAGCACCAAGCTTCTTAAAAGCTCAGTTTTGTTCACCTTCTTATTCAATAGAAGGCTCACTACTGAAACATAAGTATGAGTGTTCCTAAACCAAATACCCTAGAATCAATGAACTTGGCAGTTATGTGAGGTGAAATTATGAATCTCATCTTGCCAGCTGTAATTAACTCCGAGCTTCAGCGAGAAATTAATCCTATGTATCAAAACTTTCTTGCTGGCCAACCATCATACTTGGAGAAGGAAACTTCAAGCTTTAAAAAATATGGCCTAAGGTTATTAAGCTTATCTCAACTAGCTTAACTGTCCCTTTTTCGTCCTCAATTTGAACTGATTGCATCAATAACTCAATAATTACTTTAAGTTTTTGATAAAATACTCTTTTGTAATACTTCCTAATCTCAAACTTTACCCCTCAAACAGATTTGATTTCACTGAACAAAAAAAGTCCGGCAAAGGCCGGACTTTTAATCTTTTTTAATTTCTAATTAATAACCAGGATTCTGATCGATTGGAGCTGAAATATTGGTGTTTAATTCATCTAATGGAATTGGCCACACGAACAAATGGCTAGAATACTCAAGTGAGTGATCCATCGGAATAGTTCCACCCTGATAGAAGCTGATTTTTGTAATTGATCTGGAAGTAGCTTTAAGTGGGATACCAGACATCAAACCTTCTCCAGACAATCTGTGAATATCTGACCATCTTCTACCTTCGGCAAGAAACTCAATTCTTCTCTCATTGAATATTGCATCAAGTAAACCATCTCCTAAACCTTCCACTGTATATGCAGGGACAGAAGCAGGTAAAGCGCGGCTTCTAACAGAATTCAATAAAGTAACTGCTTCTGTCGTTTTGCCAGTTCTAGCATTAGCTTCAGCTGCATTAAGTACTACCTCAGCAAATCTCAAAATTATGTTAGGATCTGTGTAAGTAGTAGCGTCTTGATACTTATCTGTGAAAATACCTGTTGCACTGCTTGTTGTCAATAACGTACGACGAGTATCTTCTGGACTCCAGAAATCAGATCTCCAGATAATCGGGCTTATTTTCACTAAACCTCTAGCTCCTCGATCAGGGTTTCCATACATAGATGGAAGGGCACCGTTTACGCCAGGATTAGCTTCTGCAGAATTTACAAAAGAGAAGATATTATCAGAACTAGTACCTCCTCTGAAAGGAGTAGCCGGATTAGCTGTAACAGCATATTTAGAAGTTAATTTGTTGTATTCAGCCAATACTCCTGGCCAATCTTTCATATGCAATTTGATTCTGGATTTAAGAGCAATCGCAGCACCTTTGTTGGCTCTGAAAGGACCACCTTCTGGCAGAAAGCCTTCTGCAGCATCAAGATCTTGAAGAAGTTGTGCGTAATCGTCTGCTACCGTTCCTCTAGGTACAGCTTCTCCAGCAGGAACTTTAGTAACGTCATCGATACCAAAAATTCTGTAAGGAATTCCTGGAGATGATGGATTGTCAGAATAAGGTCTTGCAAAGTGAATAAGCAATTCATGGTGAGCTAAAGCTCTCAAGAACAACATTTCACCCTTGTAGGCAGAACCATCTTCAGACGATAATACACCATTTTCAACAGCAATATCTAAGTTCTCCAAAATGATGTTCAGCCTGTTAATCATTCGATAAAGAGAGATCCACATACCCACATTGTTTGCAGAACTAGGGCTGTATGAGTTATTATAAGTGATTTCGTAGAAAGCCTGATCGTTGTACATATCCTCTCCTCTCATGTCACCTTGCTCCACATTAGCAGCTCCGAAAGGATAACCACGTTGAACAGCGCCAGCGTAAAATCCTCTTTGTGCGGATTCATATACCCCTAAGATCGCTGACTCAATTCTAGCTCCTGTAGTAAATGCCTCAGAATCTGGAATTAGGTTAGCAGGAACCAATTCAGTCACATCACAAGCACTAGTAAAGCCTAAAAGGGCCGCACCAACCAATGCTAATTTTATATTTTTTATTGCGAATTTTTTCATGATAATTTTTCGGTTGGAGTGATTAGAAACCTACGTTTATGCCGAGTGTATAGGTACGGATGATCGGAGCGACATTCCAATCTACACCGAAGCTTAGCTGACCAGAGTAAGAGTTTGCTTCTGGATCCAAGCCTGAATAGCCAGTAAATGTGAATGGATTCTGAACCTGTCCAAATATTCTCACATTTGTAATCGCTCCATTAAATGTGGACTGCAATGCAGAAGTAGGGACAGTGTATCCAAGAACGATATTCTGAATTTTCACATAATCACCTTTCTCTACGAATCTAGAATTAGACACAGAGTTTTGCCACATGTTTTGATCCTGACCTGAGTAAAGCTTAGGAATGTCTGTTACTTGACCGCTTTCTGTCCATCTGTTTAGAATGCTTGCTTGGTTATTAGAGAATCCTTGGCCTAGCAAACCTCTAAGAGATTCGTTCATAATGTAGTTTCCACCAGAGAATCTAGTAAAAATCTCAGCATCGAAGTTTCCGAATTTGAAATTGTTAGACCAGCCTCCTTGCCACTTAGGAAGTGTATTTCCCAAATATTCTTGAGTAGGTCCAGAAGCTGCGGTAGATACATTTGAAGGATCAGCTGGATTGTATTGTTTAAAGCCAAGTGCACCTGGTACCAAGTTGTATTGTACGATGTTTTCGCCAGAATAATACATTGGGTTACCATTTGCAGGGTTAACACCTGCCCACATTACTCCATAGAGCTGGGCTACTGGATTTCCAACTTCAGTCTTATTATAAGTACCTGTTAGCGGGCTAATCAAGTTAGTAACCTCATTTTTGATAAATGTGATGTTGAAATCGGTATCCCAAGTGAATTTACCTCTATTGATTACATTAGAGAATACTCTCAATTCAAAACCTGAGTTCTCCATCTGACCTACGTTCTGGTTGATGCTGTTACCAGGAACACCCAAAGAAGGTGCTGTCGGTGCAGCTAGAATCATTCCGTCAATGTTGTTTTTGAAGTAATCTGCGGAGAATGTTACTCTCCCAATAGTCATATCCAAACCGAAGTTTAGTTTTTTGGAAGTTTCCCACTGAAGGTCAGCGTTAGCAATTCTATTGTAGCCGATGCCTGCACCTGCACCACCTAGAACTGGGCTATAACCTCCATAAGCAGCAAATGAATCTATCCCCGTATTTCCTACTTCAGCATAAGAAGCTCTCAATTTTAAATCAGAGATCAGGTCAGAATTAAAGAAGGCCTCATCAGAAAGTCTCCATCCCACAGAACCTCCAAAGAATGTTCCTCTTTGATTTTCTACTGCCAAATCAGAGATTCCGTCGTTTCTAACAGTGAAGGAAGCCAAATACTTACCCTTGTAAGAATAGTTGAATCTACCGAAGTAAGAATCATATCCTCTTTCAGTGTAGCTACCACCTGAAAATTGGTTATTGTAAGAACCTGTAATCAAGTTATTTCTTCTGAAATAATCATCTGAGATATCAGTACCCTGTCCACTAAAACCATAATATTTAGCAAACTGATATTCCAAACCAGCAGTTACGTTTAGGTTATGGTCATCAGCAAATACGGTCTGATAGTTCAACGTATTTTGCCAGTTCCACTGGAAAGCTGGGTTAGTAGCCATATAGACGCTACCATTTGAGCTTCTACCGTCACCATGTCTAGCATCAAGAGACTGGAAATCATCTGCCATTGTCAAATCAACACCAATTTGTGTTCTAGCAGTCAAGCCATTGATAATATCTACTTCACCGTAGGCGTTTCCTATCATACGGTGCGATACGGCTTCTATAGATGTTGTTTTGAATTACAAAACCAATGTTTGGAATGTTGTTATCTGGTCCAGCAGCGTTAGCTCCAAATCCAGTCGTTGCACCGTTCGCAGTAACATTAAATCCATCAAATGCTGTATTCTCTGCATCATAGATTGGTACGTTTGGCAAAGCACGGGTAGCATTGTAGATCGCTCCTGAAAGTGAATTTGAACCATTATTTAGGCCAAAAATCTCAGTATATGAATAGGACATAGATGTTCCCACTCGTACCGCTTTAGAGATATTATGATCAATATTGCCTCTGAAAGAATACCTGCTTAATTCATTTGGTCTTACCGGAGATTCCTGATCAGTAAATCCTAATGAGAAGAAGTACTTTGTAGCTTCAGATCCACCACTAATCGATAGGTTGTGCTGCTGAGTAAATCCTTTTCTGAAAACAAGATCTTGCCAATCTGTATTCACGCCTGGCGCAGCAAGTTCAGATTGACCTGCATTTGTTCTTTTTTCATTGGCAATAGTAACCCATTCATCACCAGTAAGAAGGTCAAATGTATCTACAGCCTCATTGAAGCCCATAGTAGTGCTGTAATTCACCTTAGCTTTCCCAGTTGCTCCTCTTTTGGTTGTGATCAAGATAACACCATTTGCAGCTCTAGAACCATAGATTGCAGATGCTGAACCATCTTTCAATACTTCAAATGAAGCAATGTCAGAAGGGTTGATATTTGCCATAGGGTTTGAAGCGTTAACAGCAGATCTGTCAGAATTAACCATAGGAACTCCATCAATAACGAACAGCGGGCTTGCACTTGAAGTAAGTGAGTTCACGCCACGAATTCGGATGATTGGAGCAGAACCCAAAATACCGCTTGGAGTAGTTACTTGCACACCTGGTGCTCTACCCGCAAGCTGAGTCTCAAAGGAAGGAGACACCAAATTCTCAATCGCTGAAGCATCAATTGATGCTACTGAACCTGTGATTTCTCTTCTTTCTTGTGTTCCGTATCCCACTACAACCACTTCGTTGAGGGTTTTTACATCCACATCCAAAACTACATTTATAACGGAATTGGATCCAATTGGCATCTCTTTAGACAGGTAGCCAACAAAACTAAATACAAGGGTGGTCGCGTCAGCTGGAGCTTGGATTGAATAACTTCCGTCCAAATCTGTGATCGCCCCTACAGTAGTGCCTTTCACTATGACACTTGCACCTGGTATGCCTTCAGGCTCTTCAGCCGAAGTGACTCTACCAGTTATTGACTTGCTTTGGGCTAAGACTGACACCAAAGTCAGAATCGCGAAAGCAAAGGTTAATAAAACTTTCTTCATAGATTAATCATTTACGTGGAGTGGTATTTGACGCGAATATTAAACCTAAAGTTGGTTTTTCAATGACCCACAACTTCCACTATATCAACCCGATAAAATACTTTATTTCGGAATTTTGTTAAAAAATGAAAAACTGAATTTAAAAACACCCAATCTTTACGTTGCTCAGATTTTTATTTCTCATTTTTCAATTTTAGCTTCTAAAAAATCTGAATTATTCTAAAAAAAATCTGAATTCGATCCCGTGTAACCTAAATAGTTAAAACTGGTCGTATGCACTAAAAATCTTTTTGGGCAAATTATCCAAACAAAATTCTTTTAATCAATTAGTTTAATGAAAAAACCTCCATATTAATCCGAGACTATAAAACTTAAGAAAAAATTGAAAAGAATAAAATTCTGTAAATTGCTAATAATGCAAAATATAGTACGATTTAAAGAGTCTGAAAAAAAATTCAGTTTTTATCCCTTTTTCTACAAATTATGTAGCAAAAATCATGAATCAACCAATTTTTATAGCTTTTTATACAATTTCCACACCCTATCTACTCTTTTTAAAAGCATAATGTTAGAAACTTCGATTTTATGCATTAACCCCATTTCAGACACGAAGTGAAGAATATTCTGAAACTTATCTTTTTTAATATCCTTAAATGCTACCGTCATATGAGGGTGATAATTCCGATCACTCAGCTCATCCACTAGGTTTAATTCCCTTTTACAAAAGTTTTTTAAGTCACTTTGAAAATCATATAAGTCCTGTTCAGCATGGACATCAAGATAGATTACACGCTCGCCAAATGTTTTCACTCCTTTTATTATGAGGTGCATTGGCTCATAGTTGGCCATAAAACTTCCCAGTCTCCCAATAAGTTGCTCCTCTTTGGCCTCATTATAAGTAAATGGCATTTTAACGGTAATATGAGGAGGCGATTTCAATGCATATTTAGCCTGAAAACGGTGCTTTATCTCCAATTTTAGGTTTGTTACTTGCTCTTCAAACTCACCATCAGGTACGATGGCCAAAAAATATTTTTGCATTATCTTCATCAGGCAAATTTACCTCGAAAAGGAATTCAGCAAGTAAAAACATAAAAACTATTCGATAAACTGGATCAAAGCTTTAAATTAAGGGGAATAAACACCAAACAACTATGAAGTATTTTTATAAGGCTATGATTGGTCTTGATCTGACTGAGATGGATGACATCCTGATCAAAAAAACGATAGTTTACCTAAATTTCTTAGGAATAGATAAATGCTATTTTGTGCATGTAGCCAAAAATCTGGCAGTTCCTGACGAAATTCTTAAAAACCATCCTGAGTTACTTGCTCCAGGCGATGAGTCTATTGAGGCCTTGATAAAGTCGAAACTAGCCGAGTTTGATTTTCCAGAGACGATGGATATTGAGGTTTTTGCGGAAGAAGGAGCCCACCAGCTAGAAACCCTACTAAGGTGGGCTAAAATCAAAGATGTTGATTTGATCATCATGGGTAGAAAAGAAGAGTTGCAAGGATCAGGCTCTCTTGCCAAAGGCATTGCAAAAAAAGCACCTTGCTCAGTCTTATTATTACAAGAAAGAAGGAAGCCAGGATTGCCAAAGAAAATAATGATCCCTTCCGATTTCTCTGATCATACGGACTTGATCTATGATTTTGGAGAGAGGATTTCCGAAGAATTAGGGGCGGAATTAATTCCAGTCCACCTATATGAAGTACCTCACGGATATTCTAAAACCGGCAAATCCTTTGAGGAGTTTGCAGAAATCATGAAAGAGAATGCTCGTGAAGACTTTAGACGATTCATTCAAAAGCATAACCATAAAGAATTAGAATGCCAATTCGTATTGAACAACGGTGAGGGACAGGGCAAAGCCCTACTGGAAGAAGCCGAAAAACTCGGTGCAGACATGATATTACTTGGATCTAGAGGAAAAACTAAATCAGCAGCAATTCTTCTTGGTAGTGTGGCCGAAAAATTAGTTATGGTAAATAACGTTTTACCAATGCTGATCTTTAAGAAAAAGGGGGAAACAATGGGCTTCTTTGAAGCTTTATTTAAAGTCTAATCTGCTTTACTTAGAAAGAAACATACCTGATCACCTTTGCCCTCCTTATTATAACGGAGGGCTTTTTTTTCTAAACTCTCTATTTCCTTTTGGGAAAAAACATCATGTGCAGATTTCTTATGAAGTGAAATGCCTCTTTCATATAATTCTGTCCCCCAGAATTGAAAGGCAGTAGAATCAAACAGCACTTCATCCAAGTTAAATCCTATGCTCTTAGAAACAATTTCAAATCCAGAAATGGATGGAATAATCAAATGTCTAGGCGCATCTAATTGCACCCAAAACTCCCGCTTTTCCTTCCATATTGCAGCATCGGCCACAGGAGTTCTGATCAAAAGCCTTCCACCTGGATTGAGTTTATCATAACATGCTTGCAGAGCTTCCATTGGGTTTTCCATATGCTCAAAAGCATGATGTAGCATTATTAGATCAAACGTATTTTCACTTTCTTCAATTCCCTTTTTCCAAAGATGGAGACTTGGATTGACTGTGAGATTTTGCTTCATAAAAGGATCAAACCCGTGCAAATCGGTATATCCTGAAGCAAACAATTCGTAAAGCAATTGGCCATTGCCGCATCCGACGTCAGCAATTTTTGAATGAAATGTTGGCGCTAGCTTTTTTAACCAATAACCATATTCCTTAGGCTCAAAGGCTTTTGACTTTGTGGTTAGCAATAAACTCATACGAACCTGCTTAAATATCCTTCTGGCTAAGCCGGATTGTACTAAGGGTAGAAATGAATAATATCCGGATTGGGAGTAATAGTCGCCAAGATTTGGTGGGACCTCGTCAAGTTGAATAGACCTACAATCAGTGCATTCCGAATAGGAAAAGGATCCGCCCATTCCAAACATTCTCTCTGTAGCCTCAAAAGATATAAGGCTTAAACTTCCACAAAACTTACAGGCTTTATACAAATCAATAGCTATTAGGACAAATAAAAATTAGCTCGTGCTAGGATCGATTTACAATTCTATGTTCGATAAAGTTTTTTGAATTTTTGGAAAGTAGTGGGGCCAAAACCAAGCTTATTATCAATTAAGAGCTGCAGCAATTCATTTAGATACGAAATGAGATTCATTTCAATCTCGAAATTAAGCAAAGAATCCCCAAGGCTGATTACTTTTGTGATTATTTGTTAGCTGAAACGCCTCTAGGGCAACGCATGAGTTTTATTTCGAATATCTTTTCACCTTCCGACAATCCCAATTCTTTGGGAGCTAAATTTAGAAACCAAAGACAAAAAGATTTTGAAGATTTATTCTTTCAGAATTTTTCTAAAAACGATCCGATTCGAGTTCTTGATGTGGGTGGTGCTTCCTATTTCTGGGATACCAGCAGGTCTTCCCTCCTTGCCTAATATTGAAATCACACTTCTAAATCTAGGAAAGGAAAATACTACACATCCTAAAATAAAATCTGTAGTTGGCGATGCAACGAGTATGCCTGAGTTCGAAGACAATAGTTTTGATTTGGTCTTTTCAAACTCTGTAATTGAGCACTTGTATACTTGGGAAAATCAGCAAAAAATGGCCAATGAGATACTCCGTGTGGGTAAAAAGCATTTTATCCAAACTCCAAACCGGACATTTCCAATTGAGGCGCATTACGCAATTCCCTTTGCCCAATACCTTCCTCATAATCTACTATACTTTTTCCTCACTAAAACAAAAGTGAGTAGGCTACAGAAATGGGATCCTAAACATGCACAGCAATATCTAGATGAAATCCGATTACTTGATCAAAAAGAAATGCAGCAACTTTTCCCTGATTCTAAATTGTATCTGGAAAAATTCATGGGCATGATCAAATCAATCAGTGCCCACAGCCTAGGTTAATCGGCGAATTGTAAACGAACCAAGTTGGCATAAAAACCATCTTCTCTAGTAAGCAAATCAACGTGATTACCCTGCTCAACTATTTCGCCGTCGCTAAGTACATATATCCTATCCACCTTGCGGATTGTCGCTAGCCTATGCGCGATGATAATGGTGGTTCTTCCTTTCATCAACTCATCCAACGCTTCCTGAACCAGGTGCTCTGATTCCGCATCCAAAGAAGAGGTCGCTTCATCCAATATCAAAATAGATGGGTTTTTTAATATAGCTCTGGCGATAGCGACACGTTGCCTTTGACCGCCAGAAAGCTTTATCCCTCGCTCACCGACTAAGGTATCTAAACCCTCGGGGAATTGTGAAATAAACTGCCAAGCATTAGCTTGCTTTGAAGCCATAATAATTTCCTCTTCCGATGCACCAGGCTTAGCATATTCGATATTCTCACGAATTGATCCACCAAAGAGCAACACTTCCTGTGGTACCATGCCCACATGTGATCTAAGATCTTGCAAATCCCACTCACTCAGTTGTCGATCATCAACTTTAATTGATCCTTTCTGCACGTCATAGAAGCGCATCAGCAATTGAATGATGGTAGATTTACCCGCCCCTGAATGTCCTGCTAAAGCAACTTTCTCTCCTGGATTCACATAAAAAGTCAGGTCTTTTAGAACTTCCATTTCAGGACGTGTTGGGTAATGGAACCCAACGTGATCAAAAGAAATTTTGCCTTGGAAATTAGCGGCTTTTTGCCCGGTAATTGGTTCCGGCTCTTCGTCTAATATTTCCAAAACTCGCTCAGATGATCCTATGGCTTTCTGAACCTGCCCATAAATATCTCCTAATCCCGCTATGGATCCGCCGATAAATGTAGTGTACAAAACAAAGGAAACTAATTCCCCTACACTCATTTCACCTGAGCTGACTAAGCTGGCACCATACCACATCACCGCCACGATTCCTCCAAACAAGGCAAAAATGATAAAGGAAATAAATGCTCCACGGTACTTGGCAGCCCGCAAAGCAACACCTACTACTCTATTCAAACCAGTGCCATAGCGAGCTGACTCGAACGCTTCGCCTACAAAAGATTTAACAGTACTGATAGACTGTAGCGTTTCCTCTACAATCACATTTGCCGAGGCCAGTTCGTCCTGCGTACTTTTGGAAAGTCTTCGAATAAATTTCCCAAAAACCATCGCTATTACCACCAAAACTGGGAAGGTCGCGAGCATAAATAAGGTTAATTTGGGTGTATTGACCATCAAGAAGATTACACCTGCAATAAGTGTAACTACCTGACGAAAAAGCTCCGCAAGTGTAACAGAGAATGTATCCTGAAGCATACTGACATCAGATGTAATACGGCTGATTAGCTCCCCAGTCCTGCGCTTATCAAAAAAAGTCATAGGAAGTCGCACCATTCTAGAGTACAGGGCTAGCCGGATATCCCGCATCGATTTCTCCGAGACCAAGGCAAAAAGCCAAACTCTGAAAAAAGAGAAAATACTCTGAACTGCCAAGATCGCGACTAAGATCAGGGCAATAGAATTTATATCATTTACTATCCAGTCTGAGCCTTGCGCGGTATCGATAAGCTTGCCAGCTACAAAAGGGAAGGTGAGTAGCGTAAGTGAGGAAAACACAAGGAAAACCAATCCAAGAAAGAAGGTTCCTTTATACGGCATTAAAAACTGAAAAATGCCTCCCAGTTTACTTAAATTCTGCTTATTCAACTTTCTCTTTTCACCCTCTTCCAAAGCAGTTCCTCTTTTCTTAGCCATCCGTTAATTTTGGTATTGAGGGCACAAACTTAAGGCTTTTTTGCAAGGATTTCCTCAGTAAAAGCGAAAGCTTTGACAATCAACTTAGACTAATAAATCAATCCAATATGGGTCTCGCGAATACCAGAAAGGTAAAACCTTCCAAAGTATTCCTAGACTACCTAGAACCTTCCTGAATACTTTTGAAATGATATTAGTATAAATGGCCGCCGCTGTGGAATGAGGCAACTATCTGCCCAATTGCGCATCAACCAATTCCCGCTTAAGTTTACGCTCACGTTCAAGCATATTCTTTCGGTGGTTTTCAAATTCTTCTTGGACTTCGGCCAAATCCTTCTGCGCCTTTTTGATTTTTTTGAAGCTAGTGAAATATTGAAAAGAAAAAATAGCAAGTGCGCCTGCAAGTACTGCCACCAGAATCCACATCATAGATGAGTAAACCCCTTTGTGGATTCCGATACCAAGGAATGAAAAATTATCTTTTTCGGCAATCGCAGCTAACTTCTCAGTTTCGGCTGTTGCCAGTATTGTATTTAGATTATTGATTGAATCCTTTTCATTGGCAATCAATAGTTTTAGATCACCGACCTCAGTTCTCATCGTACTCATGGAATCAAGAATATTGGCTTTCAGCTGATCCAAATTTGATCGCTTTACAACTTTATATTCTTGGAAATTATTCGACACACTGTAGATATAATCAAATTGACTATCAATCGTGCCTGACTCAAGAGAACCGCTATCCTCGGAAGCCTCTTGGGCAAAGATGAGTGATGGATGAGTAATAAAGAAAATTATGATAAGGAATAGGAGTAGTATTCTTTTCATTGGGGAATTAATTTACAAACTAGAGTGAATGACTTCAGCAACCAATAAACATGCCTTACAGGGGATATACAAGGCCATTTTTTAACTGGACTATACCTACCCACAAATAAATCAATCTATTTGGCTTATTATCAATTATTTAAAATAATAATATATACATCCGCTTTTCTTCCAGTATGCTGACAAAAGTAATGTGACATAGGTTAAACTTAAGAATTGAGGCCACTTCAGCCTGTCCCGCCAATGCGGGAGTCTTCGGTCATCGGTCTTCCGACCAGATAAGCAAAGAATCTAAGGCAACTGGCATCATTGCGGATAATCACAAAAATTAATATTGTGGCCAGAATTTCTGATAAGTTTTGTGCGATAAATTAGGATACCTAATTCATGAAAACTGCTTATTTACAAAAGTTAAATCTCCTTGACCGTATTAACCTGCGATGCTATCCAAGCTGGCCGTGAGGAAGCCAAAAAAGTGATTCCAACCATCGCAATACTAATCCAGAAAAAGTCGCTCCAAATCATTTTGACAGGATAAGCATCGACAACCGCCGATGAAATACCAAGAGATACTAAACCAAATGTCTTTTGGAGAAAGCATACTAAATAACCAAGTATAAGACCAATTGCTGCACCACTAAAAGCAATCATAGCACCCTGCTTTAGGAAAATTCTTCTGATTAATTTCTCTGGTGCTCCCATGGCCTTCAGCACAGCTATATCCTTCTTTTTTTCTATTGCTAACATGCTGAGTGAAAAGAAAATATTAAAAGAGGCTATCGCAAGAATAAAAGTAAGTGTAAGAAACACAAATAACTTTTCCATCTGGACGGTCCGGATCAATCCTGCATGCTGTTCGTCTGCGTTTTTCACCAGAAAATTTTCCCCTAAATGTGCTTTTAGTGTTTTGTGGACTTCTGCGATAGAATATCCTTCGGCTACTTTCACTTCAAGTGACGTCCTTTTATCACCATATTTCAACAACTTCTTTACAAAAGACAGGGGCGCTATCACATATTCGTCATCAAATTGCCGATCAATGCTAAAATAGGCTACCGGGTCTAGGACTGCGGTTTCATAAAACTGAGTGGGATCGATAGTGGCCGCACTTCTAGGTGCTTTTGGATAATAGATTTTTAAAGGCACATTGACATTCTCAAGATTGACCGAAAGGAAAAAGCCCACACCTCTTCCCAGAATTGCTGCAGGATTATGTTCAGTGCCTAGCGTAGTGTCACCCCAAAAATAACCATTGGCGAATCTTCCCTGCTCGAGAAAATTCTCTGAAACACCCTTGATTCTACCTACCATTTGGTTGCCGTTGTAGTCTAACAGTACATTGTCTTCAATGACCTCAGTTAGAATTGCTATCCCTTCTAGGTTTTTGATACTATCCAGCCACTCTTCGTTGGTCATAAAGCTTTTACCAACAGCTGCCTCTATTTTCAACTCCGCATCGAAGCTGGCAAAGATACCGCGAATCAAATCTTCCAAGCCATTGAATACAGACATGACAATCACCAGCGCCATCGTGCCCACTGCGACTCCTATCATAGAAATCCTGGACAAAATAGTGATGAAGTTTCGCTTCTTTTTACTGCGAAAATATCTGGTGGCTATGAAAAAGCTGAGATTCAACGATAGCTGGATTAATCCTCTTCCTCTTGATCTTCTTCTTCAGGCGGCGCTGGTGGAATAGCTAGGTTAGAAATCACCTTGTCCATATGCTGAGCATAGGCAGCCGAATCATCAGGGAAGAATGCGATTTCAGGAATTACTCGAACTGATTTTCCGATTCTCTTGGCTAATTGATGTCTAATTTCCTTTTTGTGCTCATTGATCAACTTGTAAGTCGCTTCTGGATCAGCCAATAAAAAGCTTAGGTAAACTTTTGCCAATCCCAAATCAGGGCTCATCATTACACGAGTAATCGTCACCATAGCACGTCCGACTAGGTGTTTTGATTCTTTTTGAAATATATCTCCAAGCTCTTTTTGGATAAGCTTGGCATATTTTTGTTGTCTTTTACTTTCCATATGAAGTATTTGTGGTACAAATTTAGCGAAATAGTTGGGCAAGCTTTAATTTCGGGCAAAACCAACCAAACACTCTTCTCCAATTTACCTTGTTCAGCTTTTTCAAATTAAATGATCCCTTCAGGCTAATCGGCATAGGAATATACGTTCTACTGCTGACATTAGCCTATTTGATGCTAAATCCTTTTCCTATTACCAACCCACAATTGATGTGGATGCTTCTCGGAGAGCGCCTGGAGCAAGGTTATTTTTTATATCAGGATATTATAGACGACAATGGTCCTCTATCTGCGGGTTTCTTCACTTTAATGGACTTGCTGTTTGGTCGCAGCCTCCTTGCTTATGAAGTGGTGGGAAGGCTTTTGATTTCTTTCCAGATTCTGTATTGGAATTCCATGTTGATCAAATTTAAGGCCTTTGACATCAATACCTATCTTCCAGCTATTATTATGGCTGCGCTCTTCCATTTTTCATTTGATATGTTGAGCTTAAGCCCGGCGTTACTTGGCAGCACCTTTTTAATACTTGCTCTTGGACAGCTTTTCTCACAAACTGTGCTGCAAAAAGATACTAGTGAAGCCACTCTTTTACTTGGTATTTATGCTGGATTGGCCACAGGATTCCAACCTAATTATATCCTATTTCTGCCTTATATGATATTCACTGGAATTGCGATCAGTAGCTTTTCCTTCCGGCAGTTGATGCTTTCTTTAGTCGGATATTTTCTGCCAATATTGTTGATCACAGTATTTTACTTTTGGAACGATGGCTTGGAAGAAGCTATACAAATCTGGCCACTCACTTTTCTATCAGAAAAATATGAATATCAATCTCTAATTGACTGGCTAATTCTAGGAATATTTCCTCTTTCATTAGCAGTGGTAGGTTATTTTATAGCTACAGTCATGCGAGGATCTACTATCAATCAACAAAAGCAAAGTCAGCTTATACTAATCTGGTTGGTCTTTTCAGCCGCTGAATACTTTATTATCAAAAAACAGGCTGCTTATCAATTGGTGATTTTAATCCCAGGCCTTACTTATTTGATTAATCAGTTCTTCCTGAATATCAAAAAAGAAATAATTGCGAAAATTGCCTTTTACCTATTAGTAGTAGGGCTTCCAGTGGCTGGAATATGGTATTGGCAACAAAAAATCACGGATTCAGAATATTTTGTAGGACAAAATGAATCTAATTATTCTGGTGATATCCTGATAATGGGAGACAATCTCGCTCCATACCTTAACACCAGAATTGGCGGGCCATTTTTAAATTATCGGCTAAGTAAACTGTATCTGGATCAAGATCGGGATTTAAGAGAAAAGGCAAGACTTTTTCAAATGCTTCAAAAGCAGCTGCCATCCAAAGTCATAGATCCTAATGGCGATTTCGAAACACTACTCAAGCAATTTCCGGCTTTGGAAAGTCAGTACAAAAAAACCTCTGTCGGTGTTTTCACTTTGATAAAGTAAGGTTCCCCTTGTTTTAGGCACTACACCTTAAGGGCAACTTATGTTTTAATGGTTTGATTACCAGGTAAATAAATCGTATTTTAGGCCTAGTCAACCCTTTTTTACGCCTTTAATACTTTTTTATGGAATCTATCAACCAATTGTTGGAAGCATGTTCATTGCCAGAAAAAACGCAGTTGCTAGAATTTGCTAAAATCAAAAACCCTCCTGGTTCAAAGAAACTGATGCTCATGAAACTCTTTGTAAACCAACCTGGGCTTAGCGATACAGAGTACTCTCAGAAAATCTATAAAAAGCCAGAAGGTTCAGCATATTTTCAACTCAAAAAAAGAGTGAAAGATGAGTTTGAAGAACTATTATTAATACTTAAGCCAAGCTGTATCAAGCGGGAAAATCAGCTTCACATTGAATGTTCCGAATTACTTTTGAAAAGCGAGCTAATTCTTGCTAGAGGCATACGAAATGAGGGTTCTAAATTACTAGAACGTGGCCTGAAAATGGCCATTAAAAATGGCTTTCATGATTTGGTCCTAACGATTTACAGTACAGCTTCCCGCTTTGGAATTTGCGAGGTTTTGAACAACAATGACTTGCCAGAACTCGAGATTGCGATTAAAAGTCACTTACAGTTATTAATCAAGGAAAACTATAAAAAACCTACAGATCAAAAGGAGTCAAAAAACGAGCATTTAAAGACGATGATTCGTCAACTTAACTATAGCCGCAAATCCTGGGTTATATTGGACGATATTAACCGAGCCATACAACATAAAGATTATGAAAAAGCCTTGACTCAGGTCAATGAAGCAGAATTGGATTTAAATCAGAATACAGAGTCTCGAACAAAAGATGAATTAGTATTAACCAAGACCTCTATACTTCTTGCTAAGCGGGAATATACCGAAGTATTGGAGGAGTGCATATACTCGGTAAACCCAATTAAATTCTCCATTGAAAATAAACTTCGGTTTTCACTAAATCATTGGTATGCCTTATTCCATTTAAATAGAATCGAGGAAGCACATCAAATTCTTCGAAAAAATCTGATGAAATTGGATTCCTCACAAGATAAAATATGGAGTTATCTAGAAGCCTACATTTATTTCAAACAAGGCAATTTTAAAACTGCATTGAAGGAGATTCATTCATGCCAAAAATATCTGAAGAGTAATTCTGAATACTATTTAGGCTCAAAAATGTTGGAGATTATGATCCTTTTTGAACAAAATGATGAAGACTGGCTAGAATATAAAATTGAAAACTTCAGAAAATTAATTTCAAGGTATAAATGCAAGACCTTAAAACGAATTCACCTCTCGTTCCAAATTTTTTCAAAAATGCAAAAATCACTTTTTAATGCGGGCTTGCAGGATTACGTCTATGATCCAGTTCTCTTTAAACTTCAAAATGAAAATGAAGGCTTAGAGTGGAGACCCAGCTCTTCTGAGCTAATTAGATATGATGGTTGGATCACTGCAAAAACGAAAAACCAAATTTTCTAGTCACTACAGCTCCCAAACGAATTATTCTCCTGAAAGCTTCATCACTTTCTGAATTATTGAGAATGATAAATGTCAATAGTTAAACACATATTTTAACTATTCAAATGATTTTCAGCGAATTGTAATTTTTTAATTCTTAATTATTGCATAATTCCGCCATATTATTTCCTGTCTATTGCAAGCTAAGTTCAATACCTTGACAAAGGTTTTTAACTGGTTTTTTTAAACATTTTTTATACAGACATGATCCATTCCACTTTGGAATTTTTAACCGCAGAACTCAATGCCTTTATCAAGCTAAAGGTAGGTGACACGATGGGGAATAGAATTTATCTCTCCAGTGTCACCAATGAATCTGGGCTCGCCATACCCGATCAAAGCCTTGGCCTTTCACTTATAAATATAGAAGAAGAGCGCACGATCAAAGAACAGCGAAGCACCTATATCAATGCTGTCGGAAAGACCGAAAAGAGAAATCCAGAGATACAACTGAATCTATATGTGTTGATCACTGCAAACTTCCAGAACAAAAAGTTAAATGATTCCTCAGATGACTATGTGGAAGGACTCAAGCAATTGGGATACGCCATTGCTTTCTTCCAATCCAAAAATGTATTCACGAAAGAAAACAGTCCTGGCTTGGCAAACTTCGATCCTGAACTTTCAAAAATTGTCGTTGAGCTATACAGTTATTCTTTTGAGCAACTCTATAACTTCTGGACAGTGGTGGGCGCAAAATACCTACCCTCTGTTTTATATAAGGTTAAGACCCTGAAAATTCAGGAAAACGCTATTCAGGAAAGCGGAGATCCAATTGAAAAAATACATCTCAATACTCTTCATAAATCATGAGCATAATCTACACCCGCCTCGGCGAAGTAGCGCTTCGCCATGACTTTTACCGCGACGGCTTGGCCAAAGACCTGATTCTTATGCCTTCAGCTGAAACCGCGCATTTGATGAAAAACGGCAAAATCCTATTCAGAAAAACACCTGGAGGTATTGTATTACTTTATCGTGCAGAAGATGATGAAACTACTCCTCTTACGCCATTAGCTTTACCCCAGTCATTTTTCTTCTTTTTCAAGCCTGAGAATGCTGCCGCATTTTTTCAGGTAACTGACTTGGATAATGGTTCTGAAGAATTTCAAGCCGGCAAAATTCCTTTTTTTCAAAATATTCCGGCAAACGCCTCAACGGCGAGTGAAAATCCAGAGGAATTGTCTTATCAATTATTAGATGGGCTTAGGCCAAAAGCTTTCTCCATGCAGCTCACACTAGATCCGATACCAGGTTCAGTTCTGATCAAGGTCAGAAATGCTGCAGGAGAAGTAGTATCAGCCGGAAAAGATTCTGTGGGAAATCCATTGCCTGATGGATATGAAATCAATCCTGATGAAAATGGCCTTTTTAGAATTCTTTTTGATCTCAAAGGAAAAAAAGAAGGTGTTTACACATTCACACTTAGAAATTCCGGAGATACGGATGACTTGTGGTCCAAGAAGTATTGGCTTGGTGAATCCGCCTCGGCTCAGCCATTTGGCTTGATTGAATTACGATACCAAGCTGCTCCTAATCATCTCTATGGAGCAATGGAATACTATCAAGTTTCCTTTTCAAGAAAAGAAAGTCGCTGGACTTATTTCGTAGTGAATGGCAACAATAAGATAGATCTAGTTGCTACGCAGCTGCAAATTCAGGATCAAGGAAATGTAGGCAGCGTCCCCTATGGCTCCTACGCATTTGACCAGATTGGAGCTAGTCCAAACGCTGACATTAAAATAAATAATCTGGAAACAGTGGTTTTCCGCTCGCAGAGTAAGATTCCATACTTCGAGATTCCAAAACTCAATTTTCAGCTTAGAAGAACTCCCGGAAATCAGATTCTAATCCCAAACCTCCCAAATCCATCCCGATCCGCTCCGACTAAGCAAAGTGGTGGAGAGGCAAACTCAGAAATATATGTATTCATCTAGCAAACAATCCGAATATGGCAGACTTTAAAACCCCCGGGGTTTATGTTCAGGAAATATCAACCCTTCCCGCCTCTATTGCTCCAGTCGCGACAGCGATCCCAGCATTTGTAGGCTATACCGCTACTCGCGAAAAAAATGGTGAGACTTTACCGGCAAATCAGCCAGTTCGAGTCAGTTCTTATTTGGAATACAGGGAGATTTTCGGTGAATCCTATCCTGAAGACTATGGAGTGGTCTTGACTGAAGCATCGGACGGATCAACAGTGGTAGAAATCACGGATCCAACAAATTTTTCGCCTTATCGCATGACTTATCAGGTCTTCATGTATTTCAACAATGGTGGTGGCCCATGTTACATTGTACCTGTTGGCGGATTCGTAGCCGGACCTAATCCAGCTCCAGCATCTATCGACCCAGGCGAATTGATAGCAGGGATTAATGCGCTGGAAGAAGAAGACGAGCCAACACTTTTGGTGGTACCAGAGGCTGTGATTCTGAGCCCAACAGATCGAAAAACTATCTATGACACATTAATAGCGCAATGTTCCAAACTCCAAGACAGGTTTGCCCTGATGGATGCACTAAACTACGATGGACAAAGTGTTCAAGAAGATGGAGACTCTTTCCGAGATGAAGTAGGAAGCAGCGATTTGAAATATGCAGCAGCTTATTATCCATCGCTGAAAACCTCACTTTATAAATATTATTCCGAATCCAAATTGACCATTACTGATAATAGAGGGGGAGCAGGATTAGGACCATTTCACAATAAAATGCTTACTACTGTTGGTAACGGTGATGCTTTTGCAACTGCAACAATACGCATAAATAATACTGCAAATATCGATGGTGATATTATTACTATCGGAAGCACAGCATATACAGCTGGTATCACTTTTACTCCAGGCGCCACTGATATCAATACCGCGGATGCCTTGCTAAGTGCAATCAATGCAACTGCAGACCCACTTTTTACTGCTTCCCGAACCCCTTCTACTTCCACACTCACGCTCGTGGCAACCACACCAGGAATTGCTGGAGCACCTATCGCCCTGACCTATGATGACAATGGCGATGGAGGGGCTGTCATTTCAGGTTCAGGCACTTTCTCTTGGCAAGCACCTGATAAGACTCTTTATAATTCTATAGTAGCAAAGCTTCAATCCAAAAAAATGGAGCTCTATCCATCTGCATCGATGGCAGGTATCTGTGCTCGAGTTGATCGGCAGCGTGGAGTTTGGAAAGCTCCGGCAAATGTGGATGTGAGAGGAGTAATCAAACCAGTAGTCTCTATCAGTGCGGAGGATCAGGGTTTACTCAACGTAGATCCCACTTCAGGAAAATCTATTAACGCGATACGCTTTTTCCAAGGAAAAGGAAACTTGGTTTGGGGAGCTAGAACACTCGCAGGAAATGACAATGAGTGGCGCTACATCCCTGTCCGCAGACTTTACATTTTTGTAGAAGAGTCGGTCAAAAAGGCAACAGAGTTTGTGGTATTTGAACCAAACGATGCCAATACATGGCTCCGGGTAAAAACCATGATCGAAAACTTTCTGAGCAATCTTTGGCGAGATGGAGCTTTGGCTGGTGCCAAGGCTGAGGAGGCATTTTTTGTGCGGGTAGGTTTAGGGCAAACTATGACCCCCTTAGATATTTTGGAGGGAAGGCTTATAGTAGAAATCGGTATGGCGGCAGTGAGACCGGCAGAATTTATCATCCTGAAATTCTCTCATAAACTTCAGGAATCTTAATCCATTTCATTTAAAAAAATTTAGCCATGTCAATTCAATCAACGCCAGGCGTATATATCGAAGAAATCGCCACTTTACCAGCATCGGTAGCTTCTGTGGAAACAGCAGTCCCCGCATTTATAGGTCATACAGATCGAGCTGAAAAAAACGGTGAGGACGTTCGGGGAGTCCCAACACGAATCACCAACATGCTTGAATTCGAAGGGATTTTTGGTAAAGGAAATCCAGAAACTTTTACGATTTCGGTGGTAGACAGCTACGACGCTGCTAAAGGTTCAGGAGAGAAATTAGCAACCAGAAAAATCACTGCTACCCCTCCTGCCACACCAAGCCCTTACAAGCTCTATTACAGCATGCAGATCTATTTTTCCAACGGTGGTGGGCCATGTTACATCGTGTCAGTCAATGATTATGACAATCTACCTGTCAAAGGGGATTCTGCTACTCCTGCGAGTATTCTGGGAGGTCTTGAAGCTATCAAAGCAATCGACGAACCAACCTTGCTCGTCTTTCCTGATCAAATTCCCACAGATCTTACTGGGTCTGATTATAAAGATATTTACGATGCTGCACTTGCCCAATGCGACTCTTTGAAGGACAGGTTTGTAATAATAGATGTCAAAATAGTTACTGCTGACCCTTTTGCTGATGCAGAAAATTTCAGAAATAATGGAATAGGAATGAGCAATCTAAAGTATGGAGCGGCATACTATCCCAACTTGAGTACTTCTTTGAATTACGCTTACTCTCTAGCAGATCAAACGATCACGCATACCAGCAATTATCCTTCTGGAGGAACTCTTACAGAAGCAGGAGCTTCTGATACGCTAAGCTTAGAAGCTCTTGAAACAAGCGAACCAAGTATTTATAGGGGAATTCTAGCAGAGATCAAAAAACAATACATCACTTTACCTCCATCAGGAGCAGTTGCGGGCATCTATGCAAGAGTAGATCGTCAGCGTGGTGTATGGAAAGCTCCGGCAAATGTGGATGTAAGAACAGTAATCGGTCCATCGCGCAAAGTTTCCCATGATCAGCAAGCAAATCTCAATGTAGATGCTACTTCAGGAAAATCCATCAATGCCATCCGTAATTTCACTGGTAAAGGAACGCTAGTTTGGGGCGCAAGGACATTGGCTGGAAACGATTACGAATGGAGGTATGTACCCGTGCGAAGACTCTACATTTTTGTGGAAGAATCAGTGAAAAAAGCGACTGAATTCGTGGTCTTTGAGCCAAATGACGCCAATACTTGGCTGCGCAGCAAAACCATGATCGAAAACTTCCTTTCTAAACTTTGGCGGGATGGAGCATTGGCAGGAGCCAAACCCGAAGAGGCATTTTTTGTAAGAGTGGGACTGGGTCAGACGATGTCTGCCCAGGATATTCTCGAAGGGCGACTCATTATCGAAATCGGAATGGCAGCAGTAAGACCTGCCGAATTTATTATCCTGAAATTCTCTCATAAGCTTCAGGAATCCTAACCTAACATTTCATTGAAAGCAAACTTAAAATCAAAATATTATGGCAGTAGCATATCCAGTTTCCGTGTTTCATTTCCAGGTAGAATGGGGCGGATCCCGCATAGGTTTCACAGAAGTATCAGGCCTTACTGTGGAGCTACAAAGCATAGACTATCGTGAAGGCAGCTCACTTGAATACCATGTGAGCAAAATGCCTGGCATTCCTCAATATTCAAATATCACATTAAAAAGAGGGGTGTTCAGAGCTGACAACGAATTTTTCCAATGGCTCAACACGGTAAAAATGAACAACATTGAGCGTAGAGACCTCACCATCAGCTTGCTCAACGAAGAGCATGAACCAGTGATGGTCTGGAAGGTAAAAGAAGCTTGGCCGTGCAAAGTGGAAGGACCTTCCTTGAATTCAACAGGAAATGAAGTGGCGATTGAAACGATCGAGCTTTGCCACGAGGGATTGGCAATCGAAACCCCGTAAACAATGGCGCTATTTCATCCACCAACCGGGTTTCACTTTCTAGTAAGGTTTGAAGGGCTTTTACTAAAATACCCGGCCTTACCTGATATAGGGTTCCAAGAGGTATCTGGCTTGAGCGTGGAGATAGGAGTTGAGGAATATGCCGAAGGTGGAGAAAACCGATTCAAGCATAGAATGCCTAACCCGATTTCTTATCCAAATCTAGTTTTAAAAAGAGGGATGGCAATCAGTTCTCAAATCGCAAAATGGTTCAAAGACAGCGTGGAAGGCTTTCAGTTTGAAACGCAGGATATCACGGTCATTCTTTTGAGTCCAGAGAAGGTTCCTCTTCAGGCTTGGAATTTTGTCAATGCCTGGCCAGTGAAATGGTCGGTGGAAGGACTCAATGCGATGGAAAGTTCAATCATGATCGAAAACATAGAATTCGCCTATCAATACTATAGGAGGATTAGTCCAGACGACCTTTTGCCATAAGAAGATGCCCATAGAAATCAAAGAACTCATCATCCGTACTACGGTGGATGCAGCTAGAAAGCAAGCCTACAGGTAGCGGAAATAAACTTCCGGATACAGGTGCAGTAATGGACGGAATTAGAGAACTGAGCCGAATAATTAAAGAAAAAAACGAACGCTAAAACTTAGCTAAATGTCACTTTTAGATATTTTTTCTCAAAAAGGAGGGTTAGAAAAGCTGAAAATCACAGCTTTCAAAGACGAAAACTACAATGAGTCCACTGCGACTTATGTGGTGATGTATAATCCTACAACATTCAGCCAGGAATTCAAGTCTAAATGGATTCCAGAAGAAGGGCCTTCCGATGGAAAACAATATCAATTCAGGACATTGGAATCTGACTCGGTATCTTTTGAGTTTCTTTTCGATGCCAGTGCTGCTTCCCCGCCAAGTGAAGACAAATCAGGTGATACAAATTTCTCTTACCTCGGAGAGGACAAGCCAAATCTGGAAAGTATCTCTAGCAATAAAATCTCTGCGATAGAACTTATAAATCAGGACAAACACGTAGATCGTGCTATTCGGAAGTTTCTTGATATCACACAAAACATTCAGTCTGACACTCATAAGCCAAATTACCTGCAGATCAACTGGGGAGCCTATCAATTCAGAGGAGTTTTGGCCTCAGCCACAATTAATTACAAACTTTTCAACAGCTCAGGCCTACCCATTAGAGCAACTGTCACGGCCAATTTTGACCAATCCCTTTCCCGACAGGAACAAGCCGCAACTACAGCCCGGACTTCACCAGACCTGACTCATGAGCGCATTGTAAAAGCTGGAGACACCTTGCTTTTAATGTGTCAAAGAATCTATGGAACACAGGAATATTACTTGGAAGTAGCCCGAGCAAACCAATTGGGAAATTTCAGAAAACTCGTCCCAGGTCAGAAACTCATTTTTCCCCCAATAGCAAAAAACTGATATGCCTTTAGTCCCGATAGCTACACAAAGCAACCTAGATCACGCCACTTTCAAAGTATATTCTGAAGGTCAAGAACTCCCGCCTTCTGTAGGAGTGGCAATGATTGCGATTCGCAAAGCTGTGAATAAGATTCCAATGGCGAAGCTGGTGCTTTTCGATGGGGATATCTCAACTGGTGAGTTTCAATGGAGTGAAGGCGACTTATTCAAGCCAGGTGTAAAACTGAAAATTGATGCGGGATATGATAATAGGGAGGAGACTATTTTCGAAGGAATAATTATCAAGCATGGACTGGAAATCTATACCGACAAGGCATCAAGACTAATTCTAGAGCTTCGTGATCCTGTGATCAAAATGACTGTCGGGAGAAAAAACAAGTACTTTTTTGAAAGTAGCGACAGCGATGTGATGGAAGAGTTGATTGGCAAATATTCCGGTCTGGAAGCTGAGGTAGAAAGCACTAGTTTATCTCACGCAGAGATTGTTCAATACCACGCTACTGACTGGGACTTCATCCTGAGCAGAGCTGACGCAAATGGAAAAATCGCTACTACAGAAGCTGGAAAAGTAACTATCCAAAAGCCACAAACCAGTGCTGATCCTATCATCGAACTTCAATATGGAGATAATGTCGTAGAGTTTGAGGCCGAGATGGATGCAAGGCAGCAATATACCGCCACTAAGGGATTTAGCTGGGATTTCATCAAACAAGAAGTAACAGAAAAAGAAGGCGCTAATCCATCCATGGACTTTCAAGGAGATATCAGTGGAGATGATCTAGCAGCAGTTATTGGTCTGGAATCCTTCCAGATGCAGCATGGTGGTCTATTAGCAGACGAAGAACTTCAGGCTTGGACCGATGCTGGTTTGATGCGAAGCCGACTTTCGAAAATTCAAGGCAGGGTAAAAATTCTTGGTGATAACAGGGTAAAACCCGGAGACATGGTAGAGCTGAAAGGCTTTGGATCACGATTTAATGGCAAGGCCTTCGTGTCTGCCGTCTACCACGAGATCTCTCCCAATCAAAAATGGTTTACCCACCTAGGTTTGGGCTTGGATCCAAAATGGGTTTCTCAGCAATACGATGACATCATCGATGTGCCTGCAGCAGGACTGGTTCCAGCAATCAAAGGCTTACATATCGGCATTGTAACTGCATTAGAAGGCGATCCTGATGGAGAAAATCGAATTAAGGTAAGACTACCACTCATAAGCAAAGATGAAGAAGGAATCTGGGCAAGATTTGCGTCACCCGATGCTGGAAATGAACGGGGAATATATTTCAGACCAGAAATTGATGATGAAGTCATAGTCGCTTTCATCAATGAAGACCCTCGAGATCCGGTGATTTTGGGTATGCTTCACAGTAGTACCAAACCTTCTCCCTTTGAAGAGAAAGATGATAATCACGAAAAAGGGATTGTAACTAGAGACAAACTCAAGTTGCTTTTCGATGATGACAAAAAGACGATTTCAATTGAGACTCCAAATGGAAATAAAATCCTCCTCACAGATGACGAGGGAGCTATCCTTTTGGAAGATGAAAATGGAAATAAGATCAGTATGAATAGCGATGGGATCACAATCGAAAGCGCTAAGGATCTGATTTTGAAAGCGAATGGAGATGTTTCCATTGAAGGAACCGGTGTGGAGGTAAAAGCCAGTGCCCAACTCAAAGCTGAAGGGTCAGCAGGAGCAGAAGTTTCCTCCGGAGGACAAACAGTTATTTCAGGTTCACTAGTCCAAATCAACTAAACTATGCCTGCAGCAGCACGATTCGGAGATACAACTACACATGGGGGAACCATCATTGGCCCAGGAGAACCTAACGGTATTGATCGGAGGTATGCCTGCGGCAGTTTTGGCTGACAACCATGCCTGCTCATTGCCTCCAAATTCCCATCAGCCAACAGTCAGCCCCTTCATAGCTGGAAGTGCAACTGTCTTAATTGGAGGAAAACCCGCAGTGAGAGTTGGGGATGCATGCGTATGCGGTGCTTCAGCTGCTGTGGGAGAACCAACTGTAATCATTGGATAACATGGAAAATAACAAATCATTTCTAGGTAGAGGCTGGGCATTTCCAGTGACTTTCAGCTCTGAAAGCCAGCAAGTGCAGATGGCAGAAGATGAGGTGGATATCCAGCAAAGCCTGATCATTCTTCTAAATACAACACTGGGAGAGCGTGTGATGCGCCCTGATTACGGTGCAAACATGGAGGATTTACTATTCGAAGCATTGAATGTAACCACTGCAAATATGATTGCTAATCGCATCAAAAAGGCGATTCTGTTCCATGAGCCAAGAGTGAAAACTGAAGACATAGACCTAAGGCCAGATTATAATGAAGGAAGAATCGAGGTCTTGGTCACCTATACCATCATTGCCACAAACAACCGAAAGAAACTTGGTGTATCCTTATCTATTCACCGAAGCAACAGACATTGAATTATGAGTAAAGACTGCAACGATCTTACCCTTCCCGGCAACGGAACTAGCCGCTCGCAAAGACTCATAGAAGGTCTTTTGCCTGACTATGTCCGTGTAGATGAGCGGAAAATGGAAGATTTGCAGGCATTTGCAGTAAAAATTGCAGGAGAATTAAAATTCATCAAAAATGAAGATCCTTGGACTGTAGGAGATTGGTCAGGATTTTTCGATCAGAAAATACAGGAAAACCAATTAACCAACCCTCATTTTGCTCTTTTCCTCGCCTTCTTAAAGCTTTTCAATTTTGCGCAGCAGGATATAAATACTATCACCCAGAGGCATTTAGATTTTTATTACCGTGACGTACTTCGGTTGAAAGAAAAGCCGGCAGAGTCTGATCAGGTTTATTTGATTATTAAGCTTGCAAAGCATATTCAAGAACATTTTCTTACCAAAGACACGGCCTTCAAAGCTGGAAAAGATGACTTAGGGAAAGAAATTCTTTTCCAAACGACAGATCCAAACGTCATCAATAAGGCTGAGGTCAGTTCATTGATGAGTCTTTTTAAAGATGAAAATGGAAGGCTTTACAAATCTTCAATTGCCAATTCCGCAGATGGATCGGGTGCAGAAATTCTTTCTGAAGAGAAACAATGGAAGACCTTTGGAAAACCCTCTACACTATTCCCAAATCAGGATCGAGAGCTAGCCACCATAGGCTTTGCATTTGCTTCTCCCATTCTGCTGATGGGAGAAGGAACACGCAAAGTTTCTGAAGAATTCGATTTGAACCAACCGAGGGGTTATTAGAAAAATTGCGAACGCTCGCGCTAGATAAAACCTTCGAAATCTGGTTTAGCGGAGAAGAAGAGTGGATTCGCGCGACTATCCGTAACCGGGGAAAACGCTGCAGATAATGTGGATGCAGAAGTGTTGGCATTTTTAAATAATGCTACTTCTTGGCAAGACATCGCTGGGCTGGAACCTCAATTTGGCCCAGTAATAGATGATCCTGAATTTGGCCAGCACCGTCCTTTCAAGGGCTATGACATAGGAGAAATCACTGCTAAAAATATTCTAAGTCGAAGAGATTCATTTTCTACCAAGAGATTTTCGACTTTGAATCAAGTAGAAGCAGTCCGCGGAGTTGGCTCAGACAAAATCAATGACCTCCGCTACTCCTTTCGGAACACCAAACACAAGCTCATTTCTGGTCCTTACGGAATCGATCTCATTTTGAATTGTATGCTGCTGCCGGAGGATCCAGCAGTGGTAAATTATGACGAAGAAGTCCTGCTGCAACGAATTCAAACCAATTCACCAATTATGAAAGTGAATTTGGCGAATACCATCCAAAGCTATGGCTATGAGATTCTGAAAGATTGTGAGGTAAAATCAGCCACTATCAAAATCGATGTAGCTGGCGTAGAAAACCTGATCCTGCAGAACGCACCAGACCATTTTACCGATTGGCAAAAACATTCAACCCTTTGGATTCAGACCAGTCAAAGGATCGAATTTTTATATCGGAAGTAAGGAGGTTTTTGGTAAATCCCCGAAAACGGTTGAGTTGAAATTCAAATGGCATGGACTACCGGAAGCTACCACGGGATTTGAAGATCAATATGCAGGTTATGAAACTCGAAATAACCAGAGCTTTACAGCAGCTATGGATTTCTTGGATCAGAAAACCTGGAAACCCATCAACGCATCAAAATCACTATTTCAAGGAAATAATAGTCTTCCACTAAGCACTGACAAAACGATAAATCTCAGCGGTGCAGCTTGGAATTCAATCACAAAAGATCCCGATTTAGAGCACCTTACCCAATGGTCCCCAGCTTCCAACCGTGGTTTTCTTCGATTAAAACTGAACAGCCCAGATTTTGGACACAAGGAATACCCTCTACTTTTTGCCAAGGCTGCACTTTCACAAGCTTCACCAACAATTACTGATATAGCTCTTCCTAAAGAGCCATATACCCCAGAACTTCAAACGGTTAGTCTAGATTACACTTCTGAGGAAGAACTGAATTTGAAACAAAGTAAATGGGATGGTTTTTTTCATCTCGGGGCGTTTGGCGAAGCCAAAGTTTCAGGACAGAATGAGAGTTCACCATTGCTGCCTAACTATTCTGATGAAGGAGAATTGCTAATTGGACTTTCTTCTCATCAAAAATCACAAAACATTCAGCTCTTAATTCAGATTCTGGATGGCTCTGCCAATCCTGAGAAACCTGTTCCTCATGTCAATTGGAGCTATTTGGCAGGCAATCAATGGAAAGAATTTGATAAATATTCCGTCCTAATTGATGAAACAAATGGACTGATTCAAAGTGGATTGGTATCCTTTGCTATGCCCCGAGAGGCAGATAATACGCATACGATTCTGACAGATCAGCTTACTTGGCTGAAAGCTTCAGTCAATTCTGATTCGGATGCTATCCCTGATTTTATTGCAGTTCTAGCACAAGCCGTCAAGACAAAGTTTGAATCCTTCGAAAACGATCCTTTGCGGGTTGGGAAAGCAATCTCAGCAGAAACTATCAGCAAACTTAAAATAGGTGAAAGTGCGATCAGTAAAATCCAGCAGCCTTTTTCGTCCTTTGGAGGCAAAACTGCTGAATCCTCCAATGATTTTTACCAACGAATTGCTGAGCGGATTCGCCATAAGCTACGTGCGATCACATCTTGGGATTACGAGCATTTAGTTTTGGAGGAATTCCCTGAAGTGTATCAGGTAAAGAGCCTTAACCATACTTCTTACGATGGAGATCTGACAAAGTACCGGGCTTTGGCTCCTAGGAATGTGACCCTAGTCATCATCTCAAATGTGCAGAATAAAAATGCCATCGACCCGCTTCGTCCTAAGGCAAGTGTAGCCCAGCTGTCTACAATCCGAGATTTTATCACAAGAATATATCCTCAGGGAGTTTTCCTACATGTGGTAAATCCAGTATTTGAGGAGATTCAGGTCAGAACAAAAGTGAAATTTCACTCCTGGCGGACAAGAACTTTTTTGCCAGAAAACTGGAAGATGATCTCAAGGCTTTCCTTTCTCCTTGGGCATTTAAAACGGATTTCGATTGGACTTTCACCGAATCTTTACACAGCTCAGTGGTACTTCACTTTGTGGAAAAACTGGAATATGTGGACTACTTGACCTGCTTTGAACTTTACCATCTGGTCAAAAATCCAGTTTCTGGAGAACTTCTTTCAAGAACCAGAGTAGAGGCTGCCAAAGGCAGCCGCGGAGTTTCGGTCCTTGGGTCAATCGGCACATTGAATTCCTATGGAGATCATCTTATTGAAGTGTTGGAAACTGAGGATTGCCTCTGCGAGGACAATGAAATAAAACCAGCTGCGAGCATCGCATCTGTAGAAGACGAGGACTTGGATGAGGCATTTTGATACTTGAAAAAATGGAACAGTCAATAACCATATCGAAAGCGAAACCTACCATCAAAAGCATGGATTATGAGCTGCTGCGCACTGAAGCAGTCAGCTATATCCAACGCGTGGGAGGAAAAATATGGACTGACTACAATAGTCATGACCCTGGCATCACCATTCTGGAAGTACTTTGTTATGCAATTACAGATTTGGGATACCGAAGCAATTTTCCCATACAGGATCTCCTAGCGGATGAATCTGGAAGCTTGAAAAACCAATTTGTCTCAGCTTCCGAGATCCTTCCCTCTACACCTGTCACGATAAATGATTATCGGAAATTTTTGATGGATGTGGAAGTCGTCGATGAAGAGGATTTAGAATGCCCTCGTGCTGGAATCAAAAATGCCTGGGTAATTATTCGCGAAAGCAATGAAATTGCTATTTATCCTGACAGAAAAGAAAAAACCTTAGCATACAACCCTTTTCCAACAACCGAAGAAGCTCTTCAACTTGGGATTTTGTACGATGTATTGTTGGAGTTTGACTCTTGCGAGAATCTTGGAGACCTCAACGAGAATAATATTAGCATGGAAATCGAAGTCGAGGAACACCCAGATTTGGAAGGTGTGGTCATCGATATTCAGATTGAATTCCCAAGATGGGATGATACCAATGTCGATTGGGCAGATTCGGTTAGCATCCGCAAAAATGTACGTGCAATCTCCATTCAATTCCAAAATGTACCGGATGGGATTACGCTTGAATTCGACCTCAGTCCAAGCAATCTCATTGAATTAAAAGGTAACAAATTAGTGGCTGAGGGCCTTGATCCTCTTGAGGGACTTGGAACTTTGAGCAATCAGGTAAATACGTTCACCTACTCTAGTCCTGAGGGTATCTTGGCATTTTACCTGAAAAAAGTAGCCAAAATCAGACAGATTCTCGGGAAGGCAAAAGGGAGTTTACATGCCCATAGAAACCTATGTGAGGATTTTGTGGATTTTCATGCATTGAGAGTGGAGGAAATCTTGGTTTGCGCAGACATAGAACTGTCTCCAAACGCTCCTATTAATGAAACTGAAGCACTGATTTTTCAAACAATAAGCGCATTTCTTTCTCCTCAGGTCAACTTTTTCAATTTGGAAGAGATACTCAATCGCTGCAAAAATGAAGCATTGCCGATAGCCAAGATCCAGCAAAATCCAGCAAAAATCTGGATCGAAATACCAACCTCTGACTATCCAAAACCAAAGTCCAGCTTAAGTATAATCGGCTCAGGTGGAAACGTAGGTATCTATGAGGCGCTTGAGGTGAGAACAGATCCAAAAAACAGTAAACTCTGCGAAATCCTACTTAGTCCAAATTTCCCCTCACCGGTTTTGATGGATGACGATCAAGTATTTCTAGGAAATTGGGAGGAATCTCAATGCATCCCAACAGAAAAACTTTTCGAAGGACCACTCCTAAAACATGGCTTTATAGATGAAGGAGAACTAGCTAAAGCCGACCGAAGATCCAGCATTCATGTGACGGATCTGATCCATATAATTATGGACATTCCAGGTGTGAAGGCAGTTAAAAGTATCCAAATAGCGAACAAACCACAGGATAATGCCAGCGGATCTATTCCATCTAATAGTGTAAGATGGTGTCTTGAATTAGCAGTGGATGAGTATTACGTCCCAAGACTAAATACCGAACTTTCTAAAATCACTTACTACAAGGAAGAATTGCCTTTCCGGGCAAATCGGGAGAAGGTCGAGGATTTGCTGCAAGAATATAAAGCTGGGGAACGCAAGCAAAAGATCTATTATCCTAAAATGGATTTCGATTTGCCAACGGGAAATTTCAGAGATCCAGGAAATTACGATTCAATCCAAAATGACTTTCCGCTGGTCTACGGTATCACAGAAGCTGGTATGCTTCCAAAATCCCAAGGGAGGCCGAATCTGCCTCAAGTGCAGCAATTGAAGGCCTATTTGATGGTTTTTGAGCAGATGCTGGTGAATTACTTGAGTCAACTTGCCAATACTAGACACCTATTTTCCATAGATAATAGCACTGATGAATTTGGAAACCCAATCATTGATGCGACTTATTTTTCCCAGAGCTTAGAAAAGCTAACACCTGATGGAGCAGAACTTTGGAAGGATTTAGTCGCTCTTGAGCCTACAGTCAAAGAAATTACAGAGTCGGTCGAAGACTTTCAAATTAGAAGAAATCGCTTCCTGGATCATTTGTTAGCACGTTTTGCCGAGCAATTTACCGACTACGGTTTACTTGCGCTGCGACTAAACCCTGTAAAAGGCCAAGCTAGATTGATTGAGGATAAAATGGCTTTTCTCAATAACTATCCGAAAATCTCCTCTTACCGAGGAAAAGGATTTGACTACAAAATCGGAGATCATTTTTGGCATCGGGAAAACTTGTCTGGACTGGAAAATAGGATCCAAGGATTAATGGGAATTAGAGAAAAATCTGCTTCCTGGCTCCGATTCTCTCCTGCATTTGAATTCGTGGAAGCTTCTGGCAACTGGAAAGTTCAGGTGAAGGATTCTTCAGATGTCAGTTCTATTCGAATTAAAAGCAGTTTTTCAAAGTAAAGAAGAAGCTGCTTTGGCGTTAGAAATTGCACTTTTGATGGGAGCAAGCAAAGAAAATTACCAGATTAGCACAGGAGATTCAGGCTTCTCATTTGAATTGCATTGGGATGGAAAAACTGTAGGATCAAGCTTAAAAGTTGATTTTGGAGATGACATTGAAGGTGGTGATGCAGACCTTGCTCTCACGGAAGTTTGGGAGATTTTTCGAGAAGAATTCTTAAATAATCCCCTCGCAAACCGTAAAAATTTGAGTCTTGCATTGGACGCATTTTGGAAGGCTGAGATTACGGTAAGCTTGGCTTCGGCCCCTCCGAAATACACCTTAGAATATGCTCTTTTTGACGCCCCTTTCGGAGCTGGGACAAAATTGATAGAAGGAACTTTGGAAGTAGAAGTTGCAGACGCTACTTCAGAACCAGAGCTACAAGAGCTAGCTGAAGAACGGCTAGAAGAGCTTATTTGGCAGATTTGTACTGCTGGAGTGATGGAAGCAGCCTATGTAACTGATCCTGCTCCTTATTCTTCACCTTATAAATTCTCAGTTACTGATCCAATCCGTGGGGGTATGCTTGCTAAAAGTGTGGAATCTAACTTCAATGCTCCTTTAGCCACATCCATTTTGAATGAGGATTGGGGAGATGCTTGGCTAGTTCAGGCTGGATTCGAACCAATAGAATTGGACATCACTGAATCCACAGCCATTGGTCCATTTATTCAGCTCAAAGCCGATCCAATGCCGCAAAAGTCTGATCAGATTCATTTCGAGCGCGCTTTTGAGATTATTGGGTTAGATGTAGAAGCACATGAAATTACAATAGCAGGGCTACAAGCAGCACTCTTTGAAGATTTTGAGGATTTTGAAGTTCAATTTATGCAGGGTGAAACCGAGCATTTGATTTACTACACCATCCATCAAATCCGAGAAGAAGATGGAAATACTTTATTGGTAACCAAGAAAAAGCCAAGGCCTGACTTGGTAGAAAATCCTGAAAATGCCGAAGAGCAGCCCGGAGGTTTCGTGATTCTCAGCAGACAGTTTGAGGTAAAAACTGTGAATGGAGACTCTTTTAGAATACTAGGCGGAGCGGAAACAAAAGCAATTCAAAAAGTACAGCAATTTTTCGTTCGGGAATTTTTCTCACATGAAGGGACGCATCTGATCGAGCATATTTTACTCAGACCAAAAGTAAAAGGTAAGCATAAAGTTCCTGATGGACTTGGCGGATTTGTCAATGAAATCCTGGAAGATAAACTCCTAGATCCGCACTCAGAAGATGAATGTGTCTGCACACTTGATGATCCTTATACCTGCATGGCGCATGTGATTTTGCCTTATTGGGCAGGTCGCTTTACAACTACAGACTTCAGGAGATTTCTGGAGAAAAAGATAAAAAGGGAGACTCCAGCGCATGTGTTTTTGACCATTTGTTGGATTAGTCCTAGCCATATGAAAGCGTTGGAATTGGCCTGGAAACTTTGGCTACTCGAAACGCTAAAATCTACTCAGGAGCCCAAAAAGCTTGCTGAGACACTCGCAGGGCTAATTGATGCCTTGGCACAAATCCGAAACGTCTATCCTGTAGGCACTCTTCACGACTGTGACGAGGATGACAATTTGGAAAACTCCATCATTCTCAACTCCTCATCACTGGGAGAATTTTAACCACAACGATTATGAGCCAGATCATTTCAACTTATCCGATTTTTGAAGGTAGCCAGGTACTGACCAGTACTCAGCTCAACCAGCTCTCCGCCTACCTGGATCAGCAAGGCAGGCTCACCCGATCAAAGCTCATCGGAATTGGTGTAGTCTGCGGAATGCAGGTTCAGCCCTATCCGCAAGGTCTGCAGATTACAAAGGGATTAGGAATTACATCCGAAGGCTTTTTGATCCAAGGAGGCACTTTCAATGCGACACATTATCGCCCATATTCTTTACCAGAGGGCGTAGTTTACAAGCCTTTCAAGGACGTGGATCATGAGGTTTCACTTTTCGAATTACTGACAGAAGTCCCTATTGACAACTCCGGCGTAAAAAAACTGACTAATCCCGCCAATTTTCTAAATGATAAATATGTCCTCGTTTTTCTGGAAATCTTTGACAAAGACCTGAAATCCTGCCTTGGGAATGCTTGCGATGATCGTGGTCAGGATCGATTACTTACGCTGAGAAGGCTTGTTGTTAGCGGAACGGATTTGGATAAAATTCTGACTAAATCTTCCAACGTTCGTGCACCATTTTCAAATGCCCTAGACCTTCCAGAATTTTTCCCGCACACCCCGCTCTTTTACCCGGAAAATCCTGAATCAAATGAATATGAAGCCTTTGTAAAACACTATCAAAACTATATATCCCAAGCATTAAGCAAGGAATTTTTCGAAGCGCTTTCACTTTCCTATACCATTTTTGAACCTATCCTAAGTAAGGGGTATAACTTTTCCAACCCGCTGGATAATGCTACTTTACAAAACAAGATCTCTACCATTTCATCTTTTATAGAAGGTAATCCAGCAGAAATTCAGGGCATTCAGTACCTCTGGGATTTTGCCAAGGAACTTCTGAAAGCATACGGAGAATTCCGTGCTTCCGCAGTTGAGCTTTGGTACAATTGTGTGACTGATAGCTCACTTTTCCCACTTCATTTGATGCTCGGTCGGGCAAAAACTAGCTCAGAAACACATGCCCAATTCCTAAAATATCGTCATGGGTTCGTACAGCCGCCCATATTCAATCAGCAGAAATTGCTTGCAGAAACCTGTATTCAGCGACATAGAAGGGTGATTTTAATGCTTGAAAAGCTTGAAACAGATATATTTAAAAAAGCTGACACTGAAAAATTCCCAATCAAGATCACTCCTTCCAAAGAAAAATTGGGGCTGTTGGGAAATCGTGCGCTTCCATATTATTACGACATCAAGTCCAAAGGAGCTATATCAACCTGGTTTTCTCTGGAAAACAGCTGGGTAGATCCAGGGAATATTCAGTTGGTGAATCCAGCACGAATACCTGTTCAATCTTATGATAACCAGCCAGATGATGAGGCTATCGAGGCCAAAAACCCTATTGAAACTCCCCTATTCTTTGACATAGAATCTTATCCTTTTCTGCGGATTGAAGGGCACCTAGGAAAACCATTAGATAGCACACTCAATAATTTGAATCAGCTCATTTTACAATTCAACCTCCCAATACATGTGGAAACCCTTCACTTAGGTGAAGTAGGTAAAGTAGAATTAATAGAAGATTGTGGATGGAAAGACCTTCAGGAAGAGTATGCTTTCCAGCGGTATTTTATGCTTGGGATGATCATGGAATTGAAACAGATTTTTGACTACGTGACGGAATATGCCAAGGACTCTGAAGAGGAGGATTTCACATCCAACGAGTTCTATATAAAAGCTTCCGAGGTTTTGGATTTACTTGTTGGGATGGTTAATGCTTTGCCAGAATGTCTCAAAGATTTGGTTTGGACAACCTTTCAAAACACCTATAAAAAACTACTTCAATACTTAATTGATTTCGCTTTGTTGGAATCAGGCCTTTTGAATCAGGTAAAAGCAAATCCAGAAAACACCAAAGAATTGGATTTCTATAATGGCATATTGATGAGGCTTTCTCCGGTCCTTTATAGGATTTTAGATTTGTTTTTCTTCACCAAGCTGCAGCGAATTTATACCAGCTATGAAAACCGGATTCAGCAGCTTGTCAAAGCAAATCTATTTTCTACCTACCTCAAAAAACACAATGGGCTTACCCATGAGGCTGGTGTATTGAAAGCAGGCACTTTCTTTTTGCTCCATGATGCGAAGCAAGAGCGCATTATCGGAGATTTCAGCTTGCCTTATTACTGTTGTGAATGCTCGCCATGCCTGGATGCTTGTGGAGAGCAAGGGTTCTCTTTACCTCCATTCGCCAGGCCAGATTATGCAGTAGCCTATACAGAACAACCAATCAAGCTGGAGATCACCTTAAATGACGCCTTAGTTTCGGGCAGAAGCTATATTGTTTTAGCGTCTGGATTATCCTCCGCTCAGAATGGAAAAGTAGAAAAAGACCCAAATTCAAATAGTTTCAGATACACTTCGGCTCCAGGATTTACCGGGGTGGACAGTTTCCAATATGTCCTACGGGATACCAAAACAAATCAATCCGATCAGGGAAAAGTCAGCATTTTAGTCAAAGGCGCACTGGGTTGTTATTCTATTGAAGTGCTTAATTGCTGGGGAATTGAACGAGTAAGACAGACACTGGAGGAAAGAAAAATTGAAGCAGCAAACGAGTCGGATTCTCGTGCTGTTGACTTGCTTCTGAAAAGTCTCACAGATACAAAAGGCTTCTCAATTGACGAAATTAGGTTCAGCGTATTGGAAGATGAGCAATCAAGGAGGCAGCTACTGAGTTGCCTAGGACTCCTAACTGATCAGATGACTTATCAACAACAAGAACAAGCAATCTTGGATCATCAGGGGAAAAATTGTGGAGCAATAGTAACTCCAGAATGTACTTCGCTAGGAGTGAAAGGGACTGTGACTGGAGTGGATGGAAATGTTCTTTCCAAAGTACGGGTGACGGTGGTTGGGGAAGATATAAACACATTTACTAATGGTGAGGGAATATACGAAGTCCAATTCCAATCGCCTGGCCAAACATTACTATTTGAATTTGACGGATTTGAAAACCAAGAGGTGGAAATCTGCAGCCAAAGTGAAGCGAACGTAACGTTGGTTCCAAGTCCTAAACCAGCCAGAGAATGTTATTCCATCGCAATTATCTCCACATGGCAAGAAGATTTCATTCGAGCCGTAGCAAAAGACAGACAATTGACTCGTCCATCAGGAAACCTTCCTGAAGTGATCACTAATCTGCTGGAAAGCCTAAGATCAACTGCTGGCTTCACCTCCACAGAACTTCGCGAAATGACTGCAAGTTCTTCGGAAATTCAAAAAATGATTTTGGAAAGTGTAGGCATAGACTCAGCTAGTATAAGTCCAAAACTGTATGCGACAAGAATTGAGGAATACCAAAATAGTAATTGCGGTGCTCGACGAGTGATTGTGGGTAGAGTGTCCTCCGAGCTATTAACTGCCGATGAAATCAAGGTAATCTTGGACTCAAATAAAGTGTCCTATTTGGAAACTTCTGATAAAACCGTCCTAGATGAAACTTACAGAGCTGCAATCACTGACTCCGCCTTGACTGAAAAGGACCTCACTCTTCTGAAGAAAGACACATTGATTAATATTCTCAAGGAAAAGTCAATATCCACCAGCTCTGCTGACAATAAGAGTGTGTTAATTGGCAAAATCCTGGGTAAATAATGGCTTCACATTTGATCCATCGGCAACTTATAGAAGCAAACTTTCAGAATAAGGAAATTGCTTTATCTGGGCAAAACTTGCTTCAGGAACGCTATAAAAATGTCTTAATTCCATTGATGGAGCAGGTATTTGATGAATATAGCCCCAAAAGTTGGTCTCTCAGGATAGAAAAATTAGAACTTGACTTAGGAAGATTCCCTGCTGATCTGCCCGAAAAAATGATGCGTGATAGGCTGAGAGATGTGCTAGAAGATCAGCTCAGGAAAATCTACTTAGAAAAAGGAATTTTTGCTGATCCGACCTCCACTTCTACTTTCAAGAAAGAAAAACCTGGATTATCTAAAAGTCATTCGGACTGGGAAAAAATCACTTTTTACTTTATTCACGGGAGACTTCCTTGGTGGACTTCATCCAAAGAAAAAAAATCCATTCAATCGCTTTTCAATCAAGTACTGAATGAAAATCATTCCTTACTCAAATCCTGGTTGAAGGAAAATCCTATTTCCATGGCTACGGCAAAAAGACTGTCTGTTCTTCTTACCGACAATGACCTGGAAAGCCTAATTCAAAGTGGCTCAGGACCTACCAAACTTGAGTTCAAACTCATTTTAAACTTCCTCGAACTATTGCTTACTGAATCAATCCTCAAGAAAGCTGAAATTCGATTTTGGTTAAGTGCCGTTGTCTTGTTTTCGCTATTTGGAAGAAAGACTGGGCTCACTTCATTTATCCAATCTGGATTTGCATCATTGAAAACGCAGGAAAAAAAGAAAGCTGTAGAAACAGCGCAATTTCTGATTTTCATGAGCAGGTTTATTGTCCAATTCAGTAGCAATAAATCTACCTCAGAGGACGGAAAAACAGCCTCTGAATCTCTCAATTTGATTAGGAATAAGAATATTGATTTTTCAAAAGTCGAAAAATTTCTACCCTCGGTTACTTCATTTTGGAAAACCGTTGTGGAAAACTTAATCAGTGAATCATTACCTAAGAAGGAGTTATCCACAGCCAACACTGAGCTTGAAAAGCTAGAATTTCTTGAGAATAATCTGGCGCAATCAAATGCAGCAGACCTAGACGAATTGATAGTTATCAACAACGCCGGTCTGGTTTTGACAGCAGCTTTTCTTCCTCGATTTTTTGAAAATTTAGGCTTGGTGAAATCAGGTAGATTCATTTCTGATCAAGCTCAATTGAGGGCAGTAGTGATTCTGCAGGAAATGCTCGGAACAGATCAAGAATATGACGAGACAGATTTGATTCTTAACAAGCTTCTTTGCGGAATTCCGCCTGCAGCAGCGCTCGGCTTACTTCCAAAAATCACTTTGTCTGAAAAAGAAGAAATCACATCTCTTCTTAATAGCATGGCGGAGCAATGGACAGCTTTAAAAAGCCGCTCCGGAAAAATGGTTTCTGAGGGATTTTTCCAACGGGAAGGATCACTTAGAAGAGTTAGTAAGGGTTATCAACTTCAGATCCAACGAATGCCTTTCGATCTACTGTTGGATCGCCTGCCTTGGACTATCGGGATGATCAAGCTGCCTTGGATGAATGAACTAATAGCTGTAGAATGGTAAAATCGACCCCAAATAATGCGGAGGTAGTTCAGGCAGAGCTAGACTGGCTTCAGACACTTCTGAAAGCTCGATCGGCAATGAATGCCAATTCTGGTTCGAGTATTCGGGACGTCTTAGAAATTCCCGCTCCAACTTTTGAAAAGGAGTCTGGCTCATATGCCAGGCTTATTCAGCGACTAAATCTATCTGCAGAGGAAAGATTCTTGTTGATTTTGGCAGCTGTCCCTCATATCAAGCCTCAGATGCTGGATATGTTTATGGGAAAAAATCAGTTGACCCAGCAGATTTTCACGGAATTCGGCGGTAGAAAAGGCAAAAACCACAACGGTTTTATCCCCACAGGCGAGACTGTTCTTTTTATCCTAGCTGGAAGCGACCTCGCAAAGCGATTCAAATACCTCGGCTTGCTCAGTCAAGAAACCACACTTTTCAAAGAAGGTCATTTAAAGCTCAGTGATACGGATCCTGATGATCCCTACCTGAATGGAACCCTGACTATCTCCCGAGATACACTTCAAGAAATAACCAGTGGTACTGTTCGTAAGCCTGATTTCAGTGCAGATTTTCCTGCGCAATTATTGGAAACAGAAATGAGCTGGGATGACCTCGTACTCAATCCACATACTGAAGAGGAGCTTCGGGAGATTGAAATCTGGCTTAAGCACAAGGATAAATTGCTTCAAGAATGGGGCATGCATAAGAAACTAAAGCCCGGCTTCAAGGCGCTTTTCTATCGACCTCCTGGCACAGGAAAAACGCTGACTACAACGCTACTTGGACAAAAACTAGGATTGGATGTCTACCGAATCGATCTCTCGCGAATGGTATCAAAGTATATCGGAGAAACTGAAAAAAATCTTGCGAAGATTTTTGATCGGGCGGAGCGAAAGGGATGGATCTTATTTTTCGATGAGGCCGATGCTCTTTTTGGAAAAAGGACTTCTGTCTCCGACGCACATGACCGGTATGCAAACCAAGAGGTTTCTTATTTGCTACAGCGGATTGAGGATTACGATGGCTTGGTGATTTTGGCTACGAACCTTAAAAACAACTTGGATGAAGCCTTTATGAGAAGATTTCAAGCCTCTGTTTTTTTTCCTATGCCTCAACCTGATGAACGAAAAAAACTCTGGAAAAAAGGATTTCCGTCCAATGTGGAACTGGAAGATCGCATTGATTTGCAGGAATTGGCAAGAACCTATGAGCTTTCAGGAGGATCTATAATTCAGGTGATTCAGCATAGTCTTTTGATGGCATTAGATCAGCAAAGTGCCCAAGTAAAGCTTGGCGATATCAAAGAAGGAGTTAGAAGAGAATATCATAAAATGGGAAGGACAATATGAGGAAGAAAGTCAGAAAAAAGCAGGATCAAGATAAGGATCAGGAAGATGTGGTGGTCGTAGTAGCCGAGAAGGAAAAGGAGAAAGATCAAAAACCAGAAGTGAAAATGACTCCTGTGGAAGAAGAACAAGAGCCGATGACACCGTTGGCAGCTGCATCTCCGATGAAAGCTGAAGTAAAAAAATAATATGGGAGCTCTAGCTGAACGTAAGCCTATGCCTATGCCATTTAGAAATGGGGAGGGAAGACATACGATTCAGCCAAGCTTAAAAATTGGTCGACCTGGAGACAAATACGAACAAGAAGCAGAGTCTGTAGCAAATCACGTGGTGATGGCTCCTTCAAATGCAGCACCCGCATTAGCGATGAGTCCCGCATCAGCTTCTGAGGCAGCTTTTCAAATGAAAGTAGAAGAGGAGGAAGAAACGCTTCAAATGATGCCTTTTGCAGAAAGCAGTTCCCTTCTTCAACTAAGTTCCATGGAAGAAGAAGAATCCATCCAACTCAGCCCAGATTTTTCCAAAACAATCCAAAGACAGGAAGAAGAGGAAGAATCTATCCAACTTTCGGCAGATGGCACAGCTACAACTTCTCCAGACATTTCTTCACAAATCACCCAGAGTAAAGGTTCAGGCCAAGCACTTCCCGCACCAGTTCAAGCGGAAATGGGAAGTAAGATTGGAGCGGATTTTAGCGGAGTCAGCATTCACACCGATTCTCAGGCAGTTGGAATGAGCAATGCTCTTGGAGCACAGGCATTCACGCACGGAAATGATGTCTATTTCAACGAAGGAAAATATCAACCGGAATCTTCTCAGGGTAAGCATTTGCTAGCCCATGAGTTGACCCATACCGTACAGCAAGGAGCTGCTCCTGTTCAGCGAATGCCACTTCAGCAGATTAGCTCAACTGAACCTCAAGTACAGCGCCTGCCTTGGGCTGTGAGAGAGGGATTGGCTGAGTTTGCCAGCTACATTCCAGGCTATTCCTTACTAACTGTTATTATCGGATATGACCCATTGGCCGGCAGAAGTGTTGAAAGAAATGGTCCAAATCTCCTTCGTGGACTTTTAGGGCTTATTCCGGTTTTCGGGATGCTACTTTACAATAAGCTGGATGAACTAGGAATCATCAACGATGCCTTTACTTGGGTAGAAAGCGAGATGACTTCTCTCAATCTAACTTCCAGCAGACTGAGTGATACATTGGAAGAAGCTTGGGACCGAATGGGGCTTACGGAAGGCTGGGATGGGAATATTAGGATTCTGGATCAGACTTTTGGACAACTCTATCGAGACATAGTCACTTTTGCAGGTAGGGTAAAAGACCAGATATTCACCCTAATCAAAGATGCATTAATGGCAGGTCTGAAAGCACTTGCCGACTCTTTCCCTGGATATCCATTACTGACCAAATTACTCGGACACGACCCACTCACAGGTGAGGAAGTAAACTCTACCACGGCTGAGAAAATCGAAGCATTTTTACTCCTGATCGGAAAAGAAGAAGAGCTAGAGCGTATGCAAGCTGAGGGTACCATTCAGGAAACTGCTGATTGGATCGATGCTGAACTCGCCGCTTTAAACTTCAGCTTTGAGGAAGTTAGAGGACTATTTGAAACAGCCTGGAAATGCATTTTCACTGGAAGATATCCGGGATCCAATGGGTGCATTTCAGAGAACGGTGGCCATATTCACACCGTTCACTACCCGTGTTTTCACTTTTGCAGGCAACGTTGCCATCAAGGTCCTTGAGTTTATCAAAACAGCTCTTTTGGCACAGCTTTCTGCCTATGCAAGGGAGCAACAGGGCTTTCATCTGCTTACTGTAATTCTCGAAAAAGATCCGTTTACTGAAGAAGTTGTCCCAAGAACGACGGTTAATCTGATTCGAGGATTTATGAGCCTGATGCCATGGCGGAGAGGCACAATTCCAGCAAATGCAGGAAACGGGAGCGATTGAGCAAACTGCTTCCAGAATTGATGATGCCGTAGCAACCCTTAATTTTTCTTGGGGGTATATCACAGGACTATTCCTTGGTCTTTGGAATAGCTTTTCCATTCAGGATGTCTTTCATCCAATTGATGCATTTCTCCGAATAGTTGAGACGCTAGCTGCGCCTGTTCAACGCCTTTTTGCCTTTGTAGTCACCATAGTGCAGATCTTGGTGGAGGTGATCCTGGTGGTGATGAACTTCCCTATTGATACTATTCAGCAGATAATCGCCAATGCACAAAGTGCTTTTGCTGATATCAAGAGGGATCCAATCGGATTTATTAGAAATCTACTAGCTGCTGTCAAGCAAGGATTTGTACAGTTTTTTGATAATATTCTCACACACCTACTTGGAGGCTTGAGAGATTGGCTATTTGGAGAATTAGCATCTGCTGGGATCAATCCGCCCGCTGATTTGACCTTCGAAAGTATTCTAGGATTTGTGTTGGATGTCCTTGGTCTGACCATGGACAATGTATGGGAAAGACTGGAAATGAAACTCGGACCAGAGCGGGTCGCTCAGATCCGTGGAGCGATCGATACCCTGACTGGGATCTGGACTTTCATCAAGGACGTGTGGGAGCGTGGCCCAATTGCGATCTGGGAATATGTACAGGAGCAATTGAGCAACCTCTGGACTATGGTGCTGGAGCAGGTGCAGAACTGGGTGGTCACTCAGATCATCACTCAGGTCACCACTAGATTGCTTTCGATGCTCGACCCTACCGGAATCATGGCGGTGGTCAATAGTTTTATAGCATTTTATCGAGCCATTCAATCCTTTATTGAGAAGCTTCGGGAAATGCTGGAAATCGTCAATTCCTTTGTTGCTGGCGTAGCGAATATCGCCCGTGGTAACATTGCAGATGCAGCTAATTTCCTAGAGGCTGCATTGGCTAAAGCTGTCCCTGTGGCTATTGGATTTTTAGCAAATCAAGTTGGACTGAGAGGTCTGGGAGCAAGAATAGCTGAAATGATCGGCGGCCTACGAGATCGGGTAAATGCCGCGATTGACTGGTTGATTGATCGGGCGATAAGCGTGGGAGGAGCGATTTTACAGGCGGGGAGGAATGCTGCGGACGCTGTTCTTGGTTGGCTTGGATTTAGAAAAAGATTTACCCTTCCAAACGGTGAGCAGCATGAAGCATATTTTGAAGATTCAAGCCCACAAGCACAAATCATTATAGCCAGCGCTGATCCAAAAACTCTTGGCCAGATTATCTCAAGTAAAAGCTGGAATGGAAAAGCAATACCTGACCCCAAAGTCGCTGAACTACAAACCTCCGCAAGTGAAATAGACAGAAATAGAGAGGGGCAAGGAGTAGAAAAAGGTCAAATAATCATGAGGGAATTTGAAAAGATTGTTTCAATTCTAAATGCAATTGGGGGGCCACCTATTCCTCAAACTAGATTAGAAATACAAGATAAAGTCTCAGGAGCTGGAATGGAAATGGGTAAACATGTGGTAGTAAATCCGCTGAGCTTGGATCCCGGTGGTTTAGCTGGTAGCCAACCAACCTATACCACTGGATTAGGTAGGTTATTGAAGATGAATTATCCAAACTATATTGTGGAAGGGCACCTTCTAAACCATAAGCTTCATGGCCCAGGAAATGTTTCCTGGAACCTTACTCCAATCGCAAAACAAACAAATTCTGAGATGAATTCTAAGTTTGAGCGTTTTGCAAAGCAGCATATAATCGATGAGGGTAAAGTCGTTCGATATGAAGTTGAGGTAAATTACTCTCAAAACTTAAGTAATGGAGTCAAAAGTGACCCTGACACCTATGTAGCCGATAGCTTAAATTTCAGTCTTCAAGAGCTAGAGTACACCAATAATAATTGGGTGCCTGCTGCAACTCAGCCTGCAAACTGGGATATTCCATCTAATATTGCTCACAACAAATCTTCCATCCCTGGTTTTTGGAACAGGAAGGCTAAACTTTATGGTCTATCTAAATGATTCTCCTATTGAAGTCCTTCAAAGAGTTCATGGTTTAGGCGAAGTAAGAGCACAAGCTATAATCACTCAGAGAAATAAAAAACGTATAACTACCTATGCAGAATTAGATGCTGCCCCAGTGAATTGGACCTGCAACGGTAGCCATTTTACGAGCAGAGCCAAACGTTAGATTAAATGCATAAATGATCTTGAAATTTTTTAATGAATCATTTCCCTGATTCATTTTAACCAATTACTTATTCCTAAAATACCTTATTCCATATTCCTAAATAAATACCCACTTTAATTAGATGGTATCAGAGGGAAGGGTGAGGAAAAATATCCTGTATGGGGTATTGGAGCTAAGCAGACAGTTTTCGTTATTAATGATTTCAATTACTTTAGGATAATATCATCTAGAAATTGACCTTATGGAAATACCTAAATTCCACGAAACATTCATACCTATTTTGAAAGTACTAGAGAATGGGGAAACCCATCAAGCAAGAGAAATGTATCAAATGGTTATCGATCGATTCTATTCTAATTTATCAAAGGCACAATTAGAAGAAAAAACAAAAAGTGGTGACCTCTTAATATTTAATAGAATTGCTTGGGGAAAGTCTTATTTAAAAAAGGGTGGTTACATTCAGTTTCCCAAAAGAGGCTTAGTCCGAATTACTGAAAAGGGCAAAATGCAAAGCTCTTCCAATTTAACATTGAGTCAAGTTGAAAACTCTGATAATTTTTTAAAGTTTTATAATGAGGAGAACCCAAAACCTGACTCAACTCCATCTAAAATTTCAAATGCATCTCCGCAAGATCTAATTGATGAAGGATTTAACTCAATCGATATTCAAGTAAAAGATGAGTTGCTAGAGAAATTAAAGTCAATCGTATCCATTCTACTTTGAAAAAGTAATTCTTATCCTTCTTAAGAAAATGGGATACGGGGAATTTGTAGAAACCTCTAAAACAGGAGATGGTGGAATTGATGGGATCATCAATGAAGACAAGCTGGGGTTAGACAAAATTTATATTCAAGCAAAAAGATATGGCGAAAACAAAGTTCGTGAAAAGGATATTCGAAACTTTATAGGAGCTATGAGTGGAGATACCCAAAAAGGTGTCTTTGTAACCACTTCCACATTTGATCCTGGAGCTGTAAAAAAAGCAAATGATGCACACCATACGATTATTCTTATCGATGGAATTAAGCTCGTAGACCTGCTCCATGAATACAATGTGGGAGTTCAAGTCAAAACTATTTATGAGGTAAAAGAACTTGATAATGACTTTTTTGATGGAGAATAATTGAAATAATGGCAAACAGATGGGGCATACCAAAAGATGTTGAAACCTTTGTAAGAGTAAGAGATTCCTGTTGTGTTTACTGTAGGATTGAGTTTTCTGATTCTAAGGGAGACAGAAAATCTAAACCTTCATGGGAACATATTATTAACGATATTAGAATCAACGGGGTCGACAATATTTCACTTTGTTGTATGTCATGCAACGCAAGTAAGGGGGCAAAACTTCTAGAAGACTGGTTTCAAAGTGAATATTGCAAGCATAAAAAAATTACTAGAGATTCTGTTGCTAAGGTTGTTAAAGAAGCAATATTATATCCTCCTAAATTGAAATAAGAAAATTATTAGAAACGGCCGCTAGATGTAATTTGCAGCTACACCTTTCTATTTATATTCCTGGAAAGATTTATCCCAAATGAAAATTCTCCCATTTTTAATCATAGTTCTAACTTCACTGAATTCTTTTGGCCAGATTCCAGAATTTGACTCGAACGTAAATGAATCAGTTGAGGATCAATCTTATTTATTCAAGAAGTTTTACCCTGAATATGAGTTTATTCTAGGTTATATCCAGAAGTCATTCTGGTTTAAACGACAAGAATATACTGTCCTAACCTTTAATGGAACTGATTGGGAACTAAAAAAATGGTCATTTGAACTTAAGGAAGAAAAGATTAAAAAGTCTAAAGCGAAATCGCGAATCCTTGAAAAAGAAAAAGTAAATATCCTTTTGAATTACTTCGAATCCAGAGGATTTTATTCCTTAAATCAAGACTCGTTGAATTGGGCTAAAAAAGATTTAGGAAACGGAACTATCCTCCATCAATCAATCATGGATGGAGTTTCTGAAAACTTTGAATTTATTAGTTCTTCTTCTGGTCCTAGAATCTACTCAGCGCATGAACCTGTCCAAAAACAAGAATTCGTTTATATTGAACAACGTGAGATCTTCTTAGACTGCCTTAATAAATTTCTAGATTTGATTGATGAAACCAAATGATAATGTCCAATGAAATGTGCTTCTGCATTTTTGAAATTGAATTCAAGTTTTAAACACTAACTATATCAAAACTTTAAAACGATTTTCAATAATCTCACTTGTTGTGTTTTTCACATGGGTCATTCTTAATTTTACTGTTGAAAGCCAATTTCTTGAGCCCTACTGGTTTGTAGTATTTGTTCTTGGCTTACCTAATTACATTGCAACAACTATTTATTCAGTAGACAGTTCTAATAAACCATGGAAGTCTATTTTGATTGGGATTACGGGCCTACCAATCGCTTTTCCTCCATTATTTGTCACTTTCTTATCACCCTTGATTTTAGTGTACCTGTTTTTTTTCCATTGAATTGTTTCTTCAAAAAATCAAATAAATAGAAGTTATCTTGACCATCTACAGGTTCATTCCACTTATAAATTATGTTAATCTCAGGTCTGATTAAGTTATTTGTAGGGATTTTAGGGACTTCGGTTTGCTTAATTATTCTGATAATCACCATTTTCAGCCGACATAAAAAAGGTAAGTTGAAAATTGCAGCATGGACCTTTTCCAGTACCATTGGGGTGATTTTACTAATAATAACTGTTGATTTATTCCTTTTCCCAATCAATCAAAAATCAGATCACTTAATTTTATCTGCATACCGAGAAGCTCCACTAGGTGGAATCTGGCTTGCGCTTTATGATGATCAAACATGGGAAATGGGTTATTCCTCTAGAGAAATTACATCCTCTGGAAATTATACAATCCGGCATGATACTTTGACCTTAAATGCGCAATCTGGTAAAACGATCTTGAAAGACATTTCAAAAACATCATTTATCATTGATTCAAAAAATCTAACAGAAATTGAGTCTTCTGGGATTAGATCTTTAGAGATTGTATATAAAAAAAGTGATTGAGATTTCAATTCACCTCCTCTAGGTATAGTTTTCGCGATAATTCTCGAAGACTACACCTTTTAATTTTTTCTGAATTTTTATAGCTGGATTCTGAATGTTCACCTTTTTATCTGAAGTTTTATGCCCAGAACATGAGTCCTCGCAATGCCCGCAAAACCACCAATCCCATTTCCTAGGCTCCTTCTTTTCAAAATCATTTATATTAGGAAAATAGTTTGCTTGATCGGGCAATGTTTTGAACAACTCATGAATTTTAACAAAGAGAATATTGCGCGTTTTGGTATTGCCACCAAGGGTTTTGTGTACACGCTAATGGGCGTGCTCACCTTTATGGCAGCTATAGGTTCCGGGGGTACAAAATCGGGTACTAGTGATGCGCTAAAGTTTTTACAAAACAATACCGTTGGCACCATTTTACTCGGAATCACGGCCATTGGATTAGTGGCTTACGTATTTTGGCGTTTTTATCAAGCTATCAAGGATCCGGATAAGGAAGGAACTGATTTGAAAGGAATAGGAAATAGGTTAGGGTTCTTTTCCAGTGGTGTTTTTTACGGCCTTTTAGCCTTTTCAGCTTTTGAGATTCTAATCGGATCAGGAAGTGGATCGGGAGACGGGCAAGAATCTTTAATTACAAGTGCCTTAACTAAGCCGTCCGGTCAGATCATCGTGCTAATTATTGCTACCATCATCCTAGGGAGAGCAATTTTTCAAATGGTCATTGCCTACACCAATTTGTATAAAAAGAGAATGAAAGCTCAAAATTTGGGTCCTAAAACAGAAAAATTAATGATTACCCTTGGAAAAATTGGCCATACCTCAAGGGGAATAGTCATTGGAGTGGTTGCATTTCTGACGTATAGAGCCGCCTTTTCCTACAGTACTGAGGAAGCAGGAGGCACCAAGGATGCGTTTAGCTTTCTTCAAGATGAATTCGGTACAATTGTATTATCGTTAGTAGCCTTAGGCCTGGCTATGTATGGCATATTTTTGTTGATTAATGCCTGGTATCGTGACATGAAGAGGGTTTAAGCTAAGCCTGGAAGGTGAAGTTTAAAAACGTATTTCCATCCTCCCATTTAAGTTTTCAATTCCTATTTTCAGGTTTCAAAAAGTTCTAAACTATAGAACAATTCCCTACAAACTTGAGCGAGTGGGATTCATATCTTCATCTTCATATGCGCGGCGTTTATTGCTTGAGGCAGAGAGAAAAAGGCTTCTATTACATCAAAAAACAAAGAATCCGACATTCTAGACTCAAGCTACCCAATCCAAAAAAACGCTCAGGATAAGGATAAAATAAATTTTGTTTCTTTTCTTAATGGCCAGAAAAGGAAAACCTGTATTAGTTCTATGCTTAAAAATTTACTCGCACTGATCATCTTTTTACTCGGAATTCACGAAGTAAAATCACAAGAAAACGAACTCATCCAAATTGGCAGCAAACATACCCTTTACTCCAAAATTTTGGAGGAAGAACGGGCTTTTTGGATCAGCCTTCCTGAATCATATAGCCAAGAAGAATCGTCTTATAAAACATACCCCTTGCTGATTGTATTGGATGGGAACTCCTTTTTTCATTCCATTAGCAGCACGGTAAATTACATGGGCAGAATTGGAAGGATTCCAGAGATGATTGTCATCGGCATTCAAAATGTGAGTAGAACCCGGGATTTCACCCCTGATAAGATCGTAACTACCCGGGAAAATGATTTTGGAGGCGGGGATAATTTTCTGGATTTTCTGGAGGAAGAGCTTATCCCAAATATTGATCAAGAATACCGAACAGCCCCCTATAGAATTCTATTTGGACATTCATTGGGCGGCTTACTCGCTACCCATGCTTACATGAAGGAAACTACAATTTTCAATTCATTTATTGCCATAGATCCAAGTTTTGGCTCTTGGGATGCTGCTACGATGGATAAAAAATTAGAAGCAGTTACTACCAATTCTTTTAATAGATATCTCTACCTCGCCACAGCAAATTGGGGAAAGAGAATTATCAGAAATCGGGACAGACATGTGCGCCTGTTTGAATCATTGAACAGTAAAGTTGAAGGAGAATTTGCGGCTAGCATGGAATATTTCGAAAATGAAGATCATAGCTCAGTGCCCATCCCTGCTTTTCACCATGGAATATCGAGCATTTTTGAAGGCTATGGCATTTCTTATAGAGATGTGGAAAGTTTGGATCAACTCACCGAGCATTTTGAGAAAATTTCCCATAGACTTTCCTGGACATTTAGCCCTCCTGAAAATCTAGTAAACAGAATCGGGTACAGCAGACTTCAAAGCAGAGACGAAGTAGAGAAATCCAAGAGCCTAGAATTCTTCATACTAAACACTGAAAATTATCCTGATTCATTTAATGCATTTGATAGCTTAGGAGAAGCTTATGAAGTGGTAGGGAATATAGAAAAAGCGATCGCAAACTATGAAACGTCGCTTCGCTTAAATCCAGCTAACGAACACGCCAGAACTAGGATAGAAAGCTTAAAAAAGAACCAGTAAATTCGATTGAAAACACGAAATACCTACTATGATCCGGAATCTTCCATTTAAATAAAATAAGCTATACTTCACCATTTTTAACAACTAAAAGTTCTCTCTTTTAGAAATGTGAGCGTTAATTTTACCTATGATTAAAAGCAAGATTCAAATTTTGGCAGGACTAGGTATTGGCCTGCTAGTGATGGGATGTAATACTTCATTAGTACTGACAGCCCCTCCTATCAATTACACAAATACTAGCCCAAAAGTAGCTGAACTCTCAGACCAGCAATCCAGACATTGGGGACATCTCGATCTACAAAAAGACACCATTCCGGGAATGAGTGTGGACCGTGCCTACGCCGAACTTCTGAAAAGGAAAAAAGGCGAGGAAGTTATCGTGGCAGTGATTGATTCGGGCATTGACCTAGATCATGAGGACATAAAAGATGTGCTTTGGACCAATACTGGCGAGAAACCAGGTGATGGCATTGACAATGACGGAAATGGCTACATCGATGATATCCATGGGTACAACTTTCTTGGGGAATCCTACAACGAGCAAATGGAAATGGCAAGAATCCTTCGCCTTAAAATCGGTGACGAAGCCTATCAAGAAGCCGCCAGACAAAAACTGAATGAAAAGCTTCCTGAAGCTCAAGCCGCACTTCCTCAACTCACGCAGATCGAAGCTATGGTGACCATGGCAGATAAAAAAATCAAAGAAGCTTTAGGAAAAGAGAAGTATACACTTGCTGATTTGGAAGCCTACAAACCCAAAAATACGCAAGAGGAAAGAACTGTAGGCATGCTGATGCAGGTAATGTCCATGGGCGAAGAAATTCCAGCTGCAATCAAGGACCTTCAAGACGGGCTCAAGTATTATGAGGCTCAGGTAAATTACAATCTGAATGTAGATTTCAATGGAAGAACTCCCGTGGGCGATGATCCCTACGACTATTCCGATCAGGACTATGGCGATGGAAACCCAGATTCCAGGGTATGCAGATGAAAGTCATGGTTCGCATGTAGCGGGAATCATCGCAGCCACCCGAAACAATAAAAAAGGAGTGGATGGTGTCGCAAGCAATGTGAAAATTATGTCGATCAGAGCTGTTCCAAATGGCGATGAATACGACAAAGATATTGCTCTCGCGATTCGCTATGCGACTGATAATGGCGCTAAGGTAATCAATGCCAGCTTCGGGAAAGGGTTTTCTCCCAATTCTGAATGGGTGTATGAAGCCTTAACTTATGCAGCTTCCAAGGATGTACTCTTTGTACATGCAGCAGGAAATGACGCGCTTGATTTGGATGATCCTAAAAACACTAACTATCCTAATGACCATCCGGATGGAGATGAGGCTAATTTTGCAAACAATTACCTTACAGTAGGTGCTTTGACACAATATTTTGGAGCGGATATGATCGCTGTCTTCTCTAATTATGGGAAAGAGTATGTCGATATCTTTGCACCAGGAGATGCAATATATTCTTCTATGCCGAATGATTCTTACGAATTTCAAGGGGGTACTTCCATGGCTGCTCCAGCAGTATCGGGCCTTGCAGCGATGATTCGATCCTATTTCCCTACGCTAACAGCAGTGCAAGTGAAGAAAGTGATCTTGGAATCAGGTATTTCACCTTCGGTCAAAGTTCATGTTGGCGGAACAGAAGGGGTAGAAAAGTCCTTTTCAGAAATCTCTAAATCCGGCAAAATCGCCAACCTATACAATGCCTTGATCCTGGCTAGCCAAGTTGCAAACGGAACGGTAAGCTTGTAAAAGCTTACCCTAAACTTAAAAAAAAGCCCAAACCTGAATTTTCAAGTTTGGGCTTTAACATCTAAAACCGGACATCCGGCACCTTACATTTTTTAACTACACGCTATCTTACTCACTCGATTCTGATGTCTTCCACCTTCGAAGTTTCTGTTGCAAAAAAAATGGACTTCAGTTTCCTTAAAGGATATATAGTTGGTTACTAATAACTTTACGCTAGAAACAAGTACTAAAAGAAATTAAAGCCTGATGAAACTAATAATCATAATCTTTTTCAGCCTATTCTCAACAATTCAAGTAATTGCTCAAAAACCAGATTCAGAGGCTTTACTGAAGGAAGGTAAGTTACTTTACCGACTTGAAAAAGCTGCCTGGTACTCAACCGATCATTTTCTAGAAAATTACCCAGATAAGAGAGATAGCATTGGAGGATACCTTTCTTATGAAGGAACAGATGAACATGTTTACTCCATCTTTTATAGTAGGTTCGACCATAACAGAATATTGGCTAGATATCAATTTGACAATTTGCCAACTTCAACCCCAAACTCTGTTGATACCGAAGTAGCATCAGCTCTTGAACATGAAAAAGACCTTATTTCAATACGACAAGATGCGATGATGATGTTAACTTCAAATTCAGATGGTTTTTTTAATTATTATGAAAATGCTTCTTTCAATGCAATTCCACTGATAGATGGAAAAAACAGAAAAGTATTTATTTTATCTGCTTCACAAAAACAAGGCTCTGTTTTAATCGGCAATGATTATCTTCTCAAATACAACTCTAAGAACAAGCTAATTGGTAAGACCAAACTGCATAATTCTCTGATTGAACTGCCTTATAAAAATTCGAATGGACAAAATATAAGTGCAACAATGCATACACATATTCTATCTAATCATATCGAACCAACGGATATTTGTACGCTACTTCTTTATAAGGACTATGTTGATTGGTCTCAACATTACGCTATTAACAAAGATTATATTTCAATACTTGATCTTGATAAAGAGAACTTGGTAATATTAACAAAAAAGGCCTTTGATAGAATAAATAAAAATGACTAGCATTAGAATTTGTAATACAAATACAAAAAAGCCCAAACCTGAATTTTCAAGTTTGGGCTTTAACATCTAACACCGGACATCCGGCACCTTACATTTTTTAACTACACGCTATCTTACTCACTCGATTCTGATGTCTTCCACCTTCGAAGTCTGTTGTAAGGAACGTCTCAGCTAGCTTTTCAGCCAATTCATAAGAAATAAATCGGGCAGGAAGGGCAATCACATTCGCATTGTTATGCTGACGGGAAAGTGCAGCCAATTCCTCATTCCAGCAAAGTGCAGCACGAATACCTTGGTGTTTGTTGGCTGTAATCGCAACACCGTTTCCAGACCCACAGATCACTATTCCCAAGTCAAACTCACCTGCTTCAATCGCAGAACTCAAGGGATGCACGTAATCCGGATAATCTACTGAAGCATCTGAGAAAGGACCAAAATCCTTTACTTCATAGCCCAATGATTCCAGTTTACTGACCATTTTCGCTTTGTATTCAAAGCCTGCGTGATCTCCTCCTATTGCTATTTTCTTTGCCATAATTAATTTTAGATATAAGACGTGAGACAGAAGACTTTAGAAAGGTCTTCCATCTTATCTTTAAATTCTATATTCTAATCTATAACTCTTTTATCCTAAGGATTCGATCCCGATATCTTGACTCTAGATTCTAAAATCTTGCATCTTAATACTTAAGTCTAGTTACTTAATACTAATGTCTAGCGTCTGGATTAAAGAGCATCATCTATTTCTTCCTCCGCTTTTTTCTTAGCTCTTTTCTTTTCCAGTCTTTTCGCGATCTGGATACCAGCTTCATATAGAACTAGTATCGGCATGGCAATCAGAATCTGGCTAATCACATCCGGCGGAGTGATAATTGCTGATAATACAAGAATAACGACGATCGCATGCCTTCTATAAGATCTCAGCATCCCTGAAGTCACCAAGCCAGACATGGCCAAGAAATATACCACCACAGGAAGCTGAAACATGATGGCCGAAGCCAATACCAGCATAGTCAATGTGGAGATATAGGAAGTGATATCAAATTCATTCAGAATGGAAGGATCCAACTGATAGTTTGAAAGGAAATTGATCGAAAGCGGCGAAAGGATAAAGTAACCGAATCCTGCACCCATGAAGAACAATAAACTCACAAAGAAGACAGCTCCTCTGGCGGCATTTTTCTCCTGATCATACAATCCCGGACTGATAAATCTCCATACTTCCCAGAATACAAACGGAAAAGAAGCAATGAATCCCACCACAAAACTAGAAGTCATGTGCATGGTAAACTGACCTGTCATCTGCCTACTCTGGATCGTAAACGGCAATTCGTCTATACAAAGTGCCGGCAAGCCCACATAATCGCTTAGCTCACACAGCCATCTGTAGGTGACAAAGTCTACCTTGGAAGGACCAAGGATGACAACTCCGAAAACAAAGCTTTTGGCCAGAAAGGCCGCAACAGACAAAATTAGAATCGCTGCTACAGAACGAAGCAGATGCCAGCGCAACGCTTCTAAATGGTCCAAAAAGGACATTCCTTCTTCTTCCTCTTCTTCTTGGTATTGATCTAACGCCACGGGTGGTATCTAATGTCTAGTATAATGGAAATTGATTCATCCAAGCATTTACTTCGCTTCGGATGTTTGCCAATTCGGCTTCATTCTCATGATTTTGCAATGCTCTGTCGATCAAGTTGACAATTTTGACCATGTCATCTTCCTTCAACCCTCGGGTTGTAATCGCTGCAGTTCCTACTCTCATTCCAGAAGTAACAAACGGAGATTTGGTATCAAATGGTACCATGTTTTTATTGATGGTAATATCCACTTTCCCAAGTGTCTGTTCAGCGATTTTACCAGTAAGGTCCTTATTTCTAAGATCAATAAGCATCATGTGATTGTCCGTTCCTCCAGAGATAATTTGATATCCAAGACTTACGAACTGATCAGCCATTACGGATGCATTCTTTTTCACCTGAAGTACATAATGCATGTACTCGTCAGATAGACATTCTTCGAAAGCAATGGCCTTTGCAGCAATAATATGCTCCAACGGGCCTCCTTGAGTTCCTGGGAACACGCCCATATCAAGCAAAGAAGACATCTTTTTGATTTCTCCTTTTGGAGTGGTCAATCCCCATGGATTGTCGAAATCCTCACGCATCATGATCATACCACCTCTTGGACCTCTAAGAGTCTTGTGGGTAGTTGTGGTCACGATATGACAATGATCCAACGGATCATTTAAAAGTCCTTTTGCGATCAAGCCCGATGGATGGGAGATATCGGCCAGAAGAATTGCTCCAACTTCGTCCGCAGTTTCTCTCAGTCGAGCATAATCCCAATCTCTGGAATAAGCAGAAGCACCACAGATGATCACCTTTGGAGATACTTCCAATGCTTTCTCATGAAGCTTGTCGTAGTCGATTCTACCTGTCTCCTCTTCTACTCCATAGAAGTGCGGCTCATATAATTTACCAGAAAAATTCACCGGAGAACCATGAGTCAGGTGACCTCCATGCGATAGGTCAAAGCCTAATATTGGATCCCCTGCATTCAAACATGCCAATAAAACAGCGGCATTTGCCTGCGCACCTGAATGCGGTTGTACATTGACCCAAGTAGCTCCGAAAAGCTCCTTTGCGCGGTCTATCGCCAATTGCTCGATTTTATCGACAACTTCGCAACCACCATAGTAGCGCTTGCCCGGCAGACCTTCAGCATATTTGTTTGTCAGCACACTTCCCGCAGCTTCCATCACTTGTTTGCTGGTGAAGTTTTCGGAAGCAATCAGTTCGATGCCTCTCTTTTGTCTGTCCTCTTCTTCGTTGATTAGGTCGAAAACAAGCGAATCTCTTTTCATAATCAGGGGTTTGAAAGCAAATTTTTATGGAAAGGTAGCCAAAAAGGCCTACCTGCAAATGTGCCCAAAAATAGTCCGAAAGTCCCGATTATCCAATCCGAAAATGGGATTGGGATTCTCAATTCTAAGGAATTGCTATTTTTGGCTGATGATTGATTTCAAATTTCAGCCTGAAAGCTACTTTACTGAAGAAAATACCTCTGTTTTATTGGTTAAATTGAACTACCCTGAGAGCCAATGGGGAGAACAAATTAGCATTTATGCACATTTTCTGGAGCTGAAGATTCAGTTTGAGGCAGTTGATTTCTATGGAAATGACTACATGCTTTATCCATCATCAAGTTTTGAACCTTTGTCCATGGAAGACATGGTCTATCTAGTCGAAGGCATGCAGGTGAATACTGACGCGATGGAGGGAAATATGGAATTGATCTTAGACGGAATTCCCGAAGTAGAAAGTGACTTCTACCCTGAATTGAGAAAGTATTTTGATGAAAAAAGAAAAAATTACGGATTGGATTAAAAATCCAACAAGGCTTGCTTTTGCTCTGAGACTTGTTGTGTGCGAAACCAATATTCGTAGGTTTCGAAATCCAGACATTCAGTAAATTCGCTTCCTTGAAACATGATTTTCTTCAGGCAGCTAACTGGAAGCCATGATTTCAATTTTAACGCTTGCTCTTTAGATAGCTGTGAAAGTTGAATCCATTTTCCTCCATTGATAAAAATCGGTATAAGTTTAGTCATAGACTCTCGGTTATTTGCATCAAAAGTATGCTGATAATCAGCAAAGTACAATTTTAGCAAATTAATTTTATGTTAACAAAAAATACCATCCATCGAAAAACAGCATGACAGGAGCTATTATTGCATTTTTATGTCTTCTTCTAGGTCTTTTCCTTCAGAAACAACCTAGCCTTCCTCAAGAAAAAATCACGAAATGGGTCAATGCTTATCTTCTCAACATTGTCCTCCCCGCTCTTGCACTTTTATATATTCCCCAAATAAATCCCGGCTGGAACTTACTCATTCCTATCTCCTCAGCCTGGTTCACATTCTTGCTTTCTTGGCTGATATTTGGGACACTGGGAAAACTCTTAAAATGGGATAACCAATTAACGGGTTGTCTAGTGATAGTGGCTGGCTTAGCCAATACCTCCTTCTTAGGGTTTCCTGTAGTGGAGGGACTGTATGGAAAAGAGGCCTTACCAATTGCACTCCTTATAGATCAAGGCGGATCCTTTTTGCTGGTTTCTTCCTTGTCGATTTTAGTAGGCTCGATTTATTCCCACAAAGAAGGTAATCTAAGCGAAATCCCGCTGAAAATTATCAAATTCCCACCATTCGGTTTCCTTTTACTCACCATAGTGATGAGCATACTAGGCTGGAAGACTCCAGAACTCCTTATACCCATCGTTTCCTTCATAGGCAAAACAATGGCTCCAATGGCTATTTTTGCTATCGGACTCAAGTTCTCCCTAGACTTTGATTCTCTGAGTTCCAAATATTATTGGTTTGGAATGGGCTATAGGCTTTTGCTGGCTCCTTTAATTGTTTGGCTGGTATACCGAAATATTCTTTCAGAAAACAGTCTTGAACTGAAAGTCACGGTATTGGAAAGTGGCATGGCTCCCATGATCACAGGCTCTATTGTAGCCATTCAATATGACCTCAAGCCAAAATTGGCCACACTTCTAGCTGGATTGGGAATCCCAATCTCTCTGGTTACAATTATGGTTTGGTATTATTTCCTTAGCTGATTAGGTCCAAGCAGTCTTCAAATTGGCTAAAATCTCCTCATGGATTTTTTCATTCGTAGACAAAATCTCTCTTCCAAACACAAAATTCCTTCCTCCGGAGAAATCAGTTACTTTTCCACCTGCTTCTTCCACGATCAAAGTCCCCGCAGCGACATCATAGGAATTCAGATTATACTCAAAAAATCCTTCCACACGCCCAGCAGCAACATAACAAAGATCTACCGCCGCACTTCCAAATCTACGAGCACCATGGGAAGACTTCATGATTGATTTCAATGCCGCAAGGTATTTATCGATCAAATCGAAATTACTGTAGGGAAATCCAGTAGCTATCAGCGATTCGGAAAGCGTCTTGGCTCCGCTTACTTTAATCCGGGTATCATTGCAGAATGCTCCCCCACCCTTCATAGCATAGAAGCACTCGTGAAGATTAACTTCATAGACTACTCCTAAAACCACCTCGTTCCGCTCCATCAATGCAATACTTACAGAATAAATAGGTACGCCATGAATGAAATTAGTGGTGCCGTCAAGCGGATCTATCACCCAGTTGAATTCTTCTGCTTGCGTGGTATTGGTTCCTTCTTCAGTTATAAAACCTGCCTCAGGAAAAATTTGAGAAAGCTTATTCACAATGATTTTTTCTGCTTCCTTATCTACATAGGAAACAAGGTCATTGACGCCTTTGTGCTCCACGCGTTCTGGATTGAAATGGCGTCTTTCCTTACGGATAAAAGCGCCGGCTTCTTTGGCTACTTCCTGGGTTTTCTCAAGAAGCAGAGTTAGTTTTTCTGTTGAAATCATAAAAGTTGATTTTCTAAATCAGGATTTGGGATTCTTACCTGCCACTGTAAGGACGATTTCGCCTTTTAAGGTGTTGGTCTCATAATATTCAATTAACTCGGCTAAGGTGCCTCTAACATTCTCCTCGTGCAGCTTAGTGAGCTCACGGGATACGCAAGCCTGCCTCTCGGCTCCAAAAGCCTCAGCAAGCTGCCCTAGCGTTTTAAGGAGGCGATGGGGGGACTCATAAAAGATGATGGTTCTTACTTCTTCGATTAGTCCATCAATTCTGGTTTTTCGTCCTTTTTTGTGAGGCAAAAATCCTTCGAATACAAAACGGTCATTTGGCAAACCGCTATTTACCAAAGCAGGTACGAATGCTGTGGCGCCAGGTAGGCACTGTACATCCAACCCTGCAGCAAGAACTTCTCTGACTAAGAGAAATCCTGGATCCGAAATAGCAGGAGTTCCGGCATCGCTGATCAATGCGAAGACCTCACCGCGATTCATGCGTTCTACGAGCTTCTCGACAGTCTTGTGTTCGTTGAAAATATGGTAGCTCTGAAGTGGACGTGAGATCTCCAGATGCTTTAGCAATTGGCCGCTGGTTCGTGTATCCTCTGCCAGGATCACATCAGCCGTTTTCAATACCTCAATTGCCCGAAGGGTGATATCTTTCAGGTTACCAATTGGCGTAGGTACTAAATATAGGTTTGGGGAATTTTCACTCATGCATTTAGCCCATCTATGGCTTTTGCCAGATCATGATCCTTTTTAGTCACTTTATTTCCTGAGTCGTGCGTAGTCAGTTCGATTTCAACGGTATTGTAAACATTGCTCCAATTAGGATGATGCTGCGAACGCTCCGCCAAAAATGCTACGCGGGTCATAAAGCCAAAAGCTTCCTGGAAATCTTTGAATTTGAATGTTTTTTTAAGCTTGTTATCTTCTTCTTTCCACATAATCGAATGAGTTTAGAGTGAGATTAATCCTTCTATTTCGGCAGCTTCTTCATAGATCTTAATTATCTGATCGGGGTCTTTCATCATTGCCTGTATAGTGGCGCTTACGTACTTCCCTCCAGAACTTGCTTTTGTTGACACTTCATGTTTTGGAAAAAGAGCTGCTACTTCATTTTCCTTTCCATTAGGAACTATAAATTTAAACATATAAAGCTGAGGAAATTCTCCACTAGCTTCCAATTTCTCTTTAAAGTTTTCTTTATCGAATTTCTTTTTGTCCATAATAGTACGCGCTAGGCAAATTACGTGTCGAATATAAACAAAGAACCCATGCTGAATGGCATGGGTTCCGTATCTAGTTTCTTTCTTTTTTAAAAGAATTTATATCTATAGTCCTTGACGCCTGCTAGATCTTGCAGAGCCATCATAACGGAATATGTCGTACGTTGTGACGCATTTTGAGTCAATTGACCTTGGTAAGCAGAATAGTCACCAATTTCAGCCGCTGGAGTCAATGCATTCAGTTTACCTACGATCACACCTACATCCTCACGAATTGGTTGGGTAATTTTACCTTGCTCTATCCCGAAGATTGCGCCGATCGCACGTGGAGCAAATCCTACTTCCTGGAATTACATTGGCACTCAATTTCAAATCAGGAATTTCGTTTAGAGAAGCAGCTTCAGGGAATACGGCTTTCATATCTTCCAATGAAGTTTTACCAGCAAGCTTTTCTTTGATGGCTTCAGCTTTTTTCTCATTTCTCACCTGAGCTTCTACTTGTTCTTTTACATCAGCGAGCTGCAAGTCGCCTTCGCCTCTCTTACTCACAAGAGTAGCAACTATGTATGCATTGTCTAGCTCAAAAACGTCAGAAACCTCACCTGTAGAAGTACCATCTGTAAATGCCCAACGAATCACTTCTCTAGCATTTTGAAGATTGTTAATGTTTCTCGCGCTTGCATCTACATTGTTAGCCTGTAGAATTCTGTAATTTTCAGTCGTAGCATTTTCTGTGAACTCATTTCTGTTTCCTGCATTCGCAGCAAAGGAATCCGCATTTCTGAAAGCTTCGTTTCTAGTGGCATCACTAGCTACCAATTCTAATTCTACTGTGGCCACTTTGGTATAAGTAGTCTTAGGCATTTCAGTCACCTTGATGATGTGGTAGCCGTATTCTGTCTCTACTAGGTTCGGAAGAATACCAGGAGCTTTTGCAGCATAGGCAGCATCAGCAAATTCAGTCACAAAATCAGCCTTCGCAAACCATCCTAGGTCTCCGCCAGTCTGAGCGGTTCCATCCTGCCCGTATTGTCTAGCGGCAACTTCAAAGTTTCCATCGGCTTTCAGCTGTGAAAGAACTGTTTGAGCTTGTGCCTCCACAGCGGCTTTGGACGTATCGTCCATTCCTTCTGTACTGAATAGGATATGGGACGCTCTCAATCTTGGGGTTCCTTCGTATTGATCAGAGATCTTATAGGAAACGTAAGTGGAGTTAGCAGTGATAAACGGACCATAGGTCTGGCCTGCTTGAATATCAGAAACGTTATTAGTCAAATTGATTGGAAGCTCATCACCTGGTCTTACCGTCAAAAATGGCATTTGTCCTTCAGAGTTTCTCAACGCGAAAAGCGAATCGTTCTCAGTAGTTTTTAACTCCTCAGTCAATTCTTGAATCTGAGAAATAACTTCTGCTGAATCAGTTCCACTTGGCTGAATGCTAAATGTTACATACTCGATGCTAGCTGCATTTCCAGCGTTAAACTTGCTTTTATTCTTAGTCAAATATGCCTGCATTTCACTTTCAGAAACCGTAATATCTGCATCAGGAACTGCATAGAAAGGAACGAAAAGAATAGAAGCGTCTGCAATAGTGTTCGCTGCTTTGTATTCTTCTTTAGCCTCAGCTTCAGTTGCAAACTCAGAAGTAGCGAGCATATTGTCATATTTGATTCTCAATCTTGAGTCAGCAAAAAGCCGCTCTTGTTGATTCCAATAAGCCTGCTGCGCAGGATCTGCTGTTTCCAAAGATTGTAGGAAAGCCACCAATTGACTTTTGTCAAACTGACCTGTCTGCGGATTTACCAATTGCTGACGCAATTCCGGAACGATATTTTTTCCCTGAACCATATCAACTAATTCAGCATCAGAAATAGTCAAGCCTAATTTCTCATATTCTTCTTTGAACACGCGCTCCACAATCATAGACTGCCAAGCTTGCTCTCTGATAGAATACAATTCTACTTCAGAAGGAACTCTTCCAGTACGCTGCTGATTAGCAATTTTAAATTCTTCCACGCGGGCGATATACTCTTCGTAAGTAATATCTTCACCAGCAATCTCCCCCACTATGTTCTGACTTGAGCCTAGAAGAGAGGAATTTGGGCTTAATAGATCTCCTCCTAGGAGGAATAAAATCAATCCGCCGGCAATTACGCCGATCATCAGACCAGTTCGTTGTCTAATTTGTTTAATTAACGCCATTATTGTTACTACGCTTTTTTAGAGAGTCGCAAAATAAGAGCATTACTAACGAAATTCAAAATATATTCTGAATCAAACTCTTAACTAGAAAATTCCAGAGCTATTTATTTTCAGGCGAACCGTCTCTATTCTATGCTCTTGCTTAGTCACCACCGTGAAATTATACGCTTCAAAAGTTACAGATTCCCCTTTCTTTGGAAGGTTCTCTGTAAGCGAAAGAATCAGGCCGGAGAGGGTCTCAAAGTCTCCTATCGGCAATTCCCACCCATATTTATCATTGAGATAGTCAATTTCATGGCGTGCACTAAGCAAATATTCCTGATCGGAAATTTTCTGCTCAATCAAATCATCTGAGTCATACTCATCCTCGATTTCCCCAAAAATCTCTTCAATAATATCTTCCATAGAAACTATCCCTGAAGTGCCTCCAAACTCATCTACTACCAAAGCCAAGCTTTTTCTCTCTTGAATAAACTGTATGAGTAACTCATTAGCCAAGGCGGATTCTGGAGCAATAATGATAGGAGTCAGGATTTCTTCAATGGTTTTAGGCTTTTTGAAAAGCTCCAATTGGTGGCAATAGCCAATCACATCATCGATAGATTCCCGATAGACGATGACTTTAGAATGTCCACTTTCCTCAAATACCTGCTTCAATTCCTCGATTGCATCATCTACTTCCACAGATACGATATCTGTACGTGGAACCATACATTCCCGTACTCGTACAGTTTTGAATTCCACCGCATTATCAAAAATCTTGGTATCTATCTCCACATGTCCTTCCTCTTTTCCTTTATGAATATGATTTTGGACAAAGCTATTGAGATCTGTAACCGTAAAAACAGGCTTGTCTTCACTGTATTCTAATCGCAGAATTTTGGTAATAAAAAACCTGGAAAGGCCTACCACAGCCCATACTACAGGGTAAAACAGAATATAGATGACCCAAAATGGGAGTGAAAAAAAGTTCAACATGCTATTTGGATTCAGCATGAAAAGACTTTTTGGCAAAAACTCAGCAGTGATCAGGACAACTATGGTAGAGATCACTGTCTGCAGCATAAGTATTATGGCATCGTTAGCATAGCCATCTAACAAATTTTTCAACGGATCTTCCATCAAGTATGCCATGAAAATACCATAGAGCACCAACATGATTGTGTTGCCCATCAGGGTAGTGCCGATGAACTGCCCAGGACGCTGTACAAATACGCTCAAGATCTTACCCGTGAGATCTCCTTGCTTATTTTGAAGTTCTATCTGAAGCTTATTCGCTGAGATAAACGCGATTTCCATTCCTGAAAAAAAGGCAGACATCGCAAGCGTGATAATCACATAAATCAAATAATAACTAATTTCCATGCTTAGCGCTTTTTGCGGGGTTTGGTCTTTTTTCTTAGAGGTAGGAGGCTCATCGGGTTTTTGCATTTTGCGGTACTGAAACCAAAATAATAAGGCTACCGCAAACATAAAAATTGCATACGATGCACCTACTCCTTGGGTAATAGTCTGGTGGATGCCAACAATCATCAGTGCAAGCGAAAGCGATAATATTAATGCGTCAAGTAATTTCATGTTGAATAGTATTGAAGAAAACTGAACGAGCAAAGTTCAGTTTTATTTACTAGGAAATTTCTTTCTAAAGAATTCATTTAAAGCCCATCGTCGGTCAATTCCAACTTGCTTTCCCTGATATCTTTCAAGGAATAATTTGTAAAAGTCTCATCGGATTCCAATGCAGTTCCAAAGAAAAAGGTATTACGCTCCTGTACCCTAACAAATTTCTCAGTGTATATCTTTTTCTTGTTTGGCTCCCAAAAAAGCTCTTCTGACTGCAATTTTTGGTCCTTAGCTAAGTTGTGAACTTGTACGTCTCCTTCACCTTTGAAGATATTTTCCTGCTTAAATAAGTACCCTCGATCAGCAGTCAAGGTCGTACTCAATTGACCATCTTTCTCAAAAATCTGAATCTCTATTCCATCAGGAAACTCCATATTTCCATTAGCGAATTCCAACTGCTTAGGTGCTCTAATTTCAGAACGAACGATAGCTGAATCACTCTGTGTCAAGTGAAAATTAGTACTCATGTTCATGGGACCTTCATATTCCTGTAAAAGAGATGCATCTACATCCTCTCTGCAGGAGCTAGTAATAGAAAGAACACAAATAAAGAAGAAAATTAATCTGGATTTCACGGCTCAAAGATACTTGAAATTTGCTTTAGTGTATAAATGAAAAAAGGCAGCCCGAAGACTGCCTTTTTATCTCTATTCTTATATTAATCTCTTGTAGCTAATGTGACAGTCTCACCAATCCAACAGCCAGTGCTGATTGTTTGACCAGCCTGCATTCCTTCAGTAAACAACTCTTCTTTAGAAGGGAATCTAGATCTAGCATTCGCCATTCCGGAAGAATCACCTGCTCTTTGGTAAGCATTATAAGCAGCGATATAGATTGAATAATCTTTCACACGGCTATTACCTGCTTTACAATCATTGAAAGAGTTCATATACATGCCAGCTATCATTGTATAGACGTCTGAAGTTCTAGATGAATCTAGATTAGCAGCTTCTTTTGCTGCAGTTCTTGCAGCAGACTTTTTGCCTTGCTTCAGGTAGATTTTTGCTAATTCAAATTGAGCTTCTGCTTTCTGAGTATCATTCTCAGCAAGGGTCAATGCTTGACTCCACATTTCTTCTGCCTTAGCAGCATTATCTTCCTGCATATATCTCATCGCAATGACTTGAGAAGTAGAGAATGAAGGCTCTTTCGCATGCTTGATCTCTAATGCCTGTAGGAAGGCATTAGTATTAAAGCATTTATACTGTACAGAATACTTGAAAATTTGGTCAGCAAGAACTTCGTTAGTTGGATCAGCTATCAATTTTGGACCCAACGTATTTTCGATGAAGTCACAATCGATCAACTCCATAGCCACTAATAATGTCTCAAGTGTAGACTTTTGACTGGAAACGTCTGTTCCTTCTGCAGCAGCTTCATCCAACATTTTATTGATTTTGTCATGAATAGCTAGAATCTCCTCACCTGTATAAGCTTGGTGATAAGCATAGTTTCTGTAGACTAAATCAAAATATGCAGCAGTCAATTGATAGTTGATAGTACCGTTCAGTTCCATTGCCTTTTCAAAATCAGCAATTGGTCCAGCCAACATATCCTTGTCACCTTTATAGTATTGATAACCGTAATAAGCTTTATTCTCTATCCAGTTTTTCTCATTATCGTAGATTTCACCTCTTTTATTAAAAAGAGTGATTACAGAATCTTGGTAAATTCTCTTCTGAGCCTCATCAGTTGTAATCTTCGATGCTTCATCATAAATTTTGATACCATTCTGATAGATAGACTCATTCAACTCAGGTACATTAACTAGCAACCAGTGCAGTGGATGCGTAGCTTCTATTACCTGATCAGAATTCATATAATCAGTGTAGGCTGCGTTTAATTCTCTTGCTTTTGCTTCTTGAGCTGGGTCAGACGGAAAATTCCACCCTTCTTGAGCTTGGACCATTCCGGCCAGAAGCAGGGCAGTAAGCCCTAGGATTGTAGATTTAATTTTCATTTTCATAATGGTTTAATTCGGCACAATTTAATCTTCATGTCTAAATCCGAGGTTCAGGATTTAACCATTTTGATTGAATGGTTTGGTTAATTAATTAGTCAAATACTCGTTTGAAGAACCAACTGTTATCGTTCAAGGATAAACCTAAGGTTAAGTTCACATAACTCTCTTTGATCAGGCCATTATCAGTGGTTCCCCGCTGACCTACCTTCACTGCGAAATTCAATAACGAAAGTTGATTTACAGGAAGTGAAGCTCCAAAGTTAATGCCAAGGTCATTAATATTTGTCTCGTTCAAATAATATGGAGTCTGTTGGTATTCCAAACCGACTCGATAAGAACCTCTTTTCAATGCATTATCTACGTTAAGATAATCAGGTGTAAACTGGAATCCCAAGCCTACCTTAATTGCTTCCTGTAATCTCAGAGGATCATCCAGCAAAGATCTAAACTTTTTAAAGTCCTGATATTGTCCTTCCAATCCGATTACAAATTTGTTGTTTTTCTCATAAGAAACCCCGAATCCGTAGCGATTAGGGATATAAATGCTTCCCGGCTCGTCGTTAGCAATCAAGTCTCCATCCGAATCCGGATCGCTAGCTTGGCCAAATGCAGCGAGCTTGGCAAAGGCTTTTCCATTAACATCTCCTAAATGCTGATAAATGGCACCCAAATGTAATCTGCTCTTTGTGTTCAAAGGAATGAAGTAATATGCACCCGCTTTGATACCCACATCGCTAACTGTTAATCTTTCATAATATTCTGTGACATTCCCGACCGGAGCTCCTTCATCACTAAAAAGTGCCAATTGATCCGTGCGAATTGTTGACCCAAAAAGATATGATCCTTGTAAGCCAAGACTCAAATTCTTTGCAACCACCATCCCTAAACTTAAGTAAGCCTCAGAAATACCACCATCACCTTCAATAGAATTCAGAGCTCTCACATCTGAATTTGCTACAGTACTTTCTATCAGTAATCGGTAGTTCACACTGGTGATTTGATTTAAGCCTAAGCCAACTGTAAACTTGTTTACTTTCACTGGGAGTGAAAAAGCAATATATGACAGTCCACCTCCATCTACATCAGAGGTTTCCGAACCGTTGTCAGCAGCGATTCTTTTGTAATTCAGCGCCGCTTCGAAATTGAAAATTGTGTTTTTGGTAGAAAGAGCTGGGTTTACTGTGTTCGGATTCCATGGAGTACCGTAACTTATGCCAAGTCCCCCCATTGCTTGATTATTGGTAAGACCTGAATAGTTAAATTCACCGATACCTAGCGCACTATAAGTAGATGCACTGGACTGAGCCTGTGCTTCTGTAAATAAGAAAAGGGTGCATAGTACACCCAGCAATTGCAATTTGATTTTACTCAACATTGTGGTTTAGAATAGAATTCAATCCGTATAGGACCAAATTTGGGACTACAAATATGAGGTCTTTTGCCAATGAATCAAAAGATTGGGCGTCTCCACCGCTAACAAAGACCTCAATTTCTGGAAATTTTTTAGTGTAAGCTTCTATTTGCCCTCGTATTTCAAACTCAACTCCATACCAAACTCCGATTTGCATACAGGTTATGGTATTGTCGCCGATTAATTCACTAGGCTTATATTTAAGATCAACTAAGGGCAATCTCGCTGTTTGATCCTTCATGGCTCTGGCACGCATCCCGAGACGACTAGGACTGATGGCTCCACCCAGATACGAGTTTCTTTCATCGATAAGATCAAAAGTAATACAAGTTCCTAAGTCTATTGCGAGAACAGGTCCTTTACCCCGCATTGCCCAGGGCTCCTATTGCTCCAGCTATTCTGTCTAAGCCTAAGCTTGCCGGAGTTCCGTATGCATTCGTAATTGGCAATTTGGTTTCAGGGCTTAAAAATGAAAATTGGAAGGGTATTAGTTGCCTGCAATTCGACTTGATTCCACCTAACAGAACTGATTAGACAATGAACGAATGACACTGAATCCCAATAGATTAATGCATTTTCCAATAGGTCAAACACTTCTTCCTCCATCAACTTTCCCCCTTCAAAGAGTGCTGATTTGATTCGTGTATTACCGATATCTATGATGAGATTAGTCATGCAGGTTAGTTAATCGTCTGCAAAATAGCCATTCAAAAAAAGTACTGCCTTTTATACATGTTAAATTATCTTTGGGCTAGTTGGTACTTAACAAACTTTAACCCATGAGTCCTACACAATACACCATGATCGGATTGATGTCTGGTACTTCCGGAGATGGATTAGATATAGCCTATTGTAGCTATGAACTTCATCATCAGTGGTCTTACGAGATTTTGGACGCGATAACGATTCCATTTCCAGCTGACCTAGGGTCTAAGCTCATGAATTGCCACAAACTCTCAGCGTTGGACTTGGCACTTCTTGATGTAAGCTTTGGTAAGTGGATGGGAGAAAAAGTCAAGCAATATTGTGAGGAAAAGCAAATTAAACCCATGGCTGTTTGCTCTCACGGTCACACGGTATTTCACCAGCCATCAAGTCAGCTCAGTCTACAAATCGGGAATGGCTGGGCACTACATCATGCTTCGGGACAGCGTGTAATTAATGATTTTAGGATGAAAGATGTCCAACTTGGTGGACAGGGAGCGCCTTTGGTTCCCGTTGGAGATAGATTGCTTTTCACCTCTAGCAATTTTTGTATCAACCTGGGAGGCATAGCAAATATTAGCATGGATACCTCAGGCAAACGGATCGCTTTTGATACTTGCCCTTTTAATCTGTTGCTAAATTCTGAGGCAAAAAAATTAGGTGCTGAGTATGATAAAGATGGAGCGTGGGCAAAGGAAGGTCGTCTGAACATGACCCTATTTGAAGCTTTGAATTCCCTTCCATATTATTCAAAATCAAAAGCAAAGTCTTTGGGTAGGGAGGATTTGGAAAATGATTTCATCCCACTAATAAGTTCTAGCGGACTCTCAGAAAAAGATATTCTGCGAACTCTTGTAGAGCATTATGCAGTTCAAATCGCCAAAGTCATCAAATTTTACCAACATACTGATCAGCCTTCTGTCCTGATTACTGGGGGAGGTGCGTATAATTCATTTTTCATAGAATCTCTAGCGAAACAGCTTGATAATAAATGGGTTCATACTTTTGCTTCGCAAGAACTTATAGAATTTAAGGAAGCATTGATTTTTGGATTTTTAGGAGTAATGCGTCTCCGCAATGAAAACAACTGCTTGGGTTCTGTCACTGGAGCAATAACTGACTCGTGCGGAGGAGTAATTTATGGTTAACCGCCCGTCAGACTTCATAGGACAACACTGGTTTATTTTTCTATTTTTGCCTTGATATAAACCCAAATCACATGCAGGAATTACTTAAAAAATTTGAAAACAAACAGCCGGAAATCACTTTTGAATGGAGCGACAGCGAATCAGAAGCAGAAGGCTGGGTGGTGATAAATTCTCTTCGAGGCGGAGCTGCTGGCGGCGGCACACGAATGAGAAAAGGCCTAGATAAACGAGAAGTAGAATCCCTTGCCAAAACCATGGAGGTGAAATTTACCGTCTCAGGTCCCGCTATTGGTGGTGCAAAATCAGGAATCAACTTCGATCCAAATGATCCACGCAAAGATGAGGTCCTTAGACGTTGGTACAAAGCTGTCATTCCTTTGTTAAAAAGTTATTACGGGACAGGTGGCGACCTAAATGTGGACGAAATTCATGAAGTCATTCCAATCACCGAATCCTATGGATTGTGGCACCCTCAGGAAGGTGTAGTAAATGGTCACTACCACGCTACAGAACCTGAGAAAATCAGAAAAATCGGCCAATTGAGACAGGGAGTTTCAAAAGTACTAGAGGACCCCGATTTTACTCCCAATGGAACAAAGAAATATACGGTAGCTGATATGATTACAGGTTTTGGCGTGGCCGAAGCTGTAAAACATTATTATACCATTTGGGGAGGAAGTATCAAAGGAAAACGTGCTGTCATCCAAGGTTGGGGCAATGTGGGAGCGGCAGCTGCCTGCTTTCTAGCTGTCGAAGGAGTGAAAATAGTTGGGATAATAGACAGAGATGGAGGCGTAATCAACAAGGAAGGATATTCTCTCGATGAGGTACGTGAGCTTTTCCTAAATAGAAATGGAAACAAACTGGTAGCGGAAAATCAACTTTCTTTCGAAGAAATCAATGAAAAAATCTGGGATTTAGAAAGTGAAATCTTTATTCCGGCAGCCTCTTCCAGGCTGATCACCCAGGACCAAGCGGAGCGAATGGTCAATGCCGGTCTGGAAGTTATATCTTGTGGAGCCAACGTTCCTTTTGCCGACCCTGAGATTTTCTTTGGGCCTATAGGCGTTTGGACTGATCAGCGTGTTTCTGTTATTCCTGATTTCATTGCAAATTGTGGTATGGCGAGAGTATTTGCATACTTAATGACTGATAATGCAGAAGTCACCGACAAAGCCATATTTACAGATGTCAGCAAGACAATTGAAAAAGCGCTTTTGAAGGTAAATTCAAAAAATCCTGGAAAAGTCAAACTAGCAGAAAGCTCCTTTAGCATAGCTTTAGCACAACTCGTGTAAAATCATTCTTTTCTTTTGCCCTGATGGAGTTAATTTTTGATTAATTCCATCAGGATGGAATGTTTTGATTGTGCTGTGTCAGCCAAAATCTGTAGTTTAGCAGAAGCCACAGTTGGACAACAACAATTAATTATTTGCTTAAATTAACCGAAAAGAACACCCAGCATACCCATTACGCCTAATGAAGAATTTTATCTTTAGTTTCACCATACTTTTCGGAATATTATTTTTAGGCGGGCTAGACAAGCAGTACGCCTACGCCCAAAATAGTGACACTGAGAAGGTTTACCTAGCTCAGGCCGATCATGTAGATGCTGCACATGCAGATGTTCATGGAGAAGGTATTGACGAAAATGGGGAAGAAAATCACCATACCGCTCCTATTTGGCTAGTCATCCCTTTCGTGGCTCTACTACTGATGATTGCCACAGGACCTTTGTTTTATGAGCATTTTTGGCACCACAATTATCCTAAAATTGCTATAGGATTCGCGCTATTGGTCGTTTTCTACTATTTATTTATCCTAGGAAATGTCCATGCACCTGTCCATGCGCTAGCCGAATATATTCAGTTTATTGCATTACTGGCTTCGCTATATATTGCGTCTGGAGGTATTCTCATTGAGATTGATAAAAAGGCAACACCATTAGCAAACCTAACTTTGCTGGTAATCGGAGCCTTGATTTCCAATCTGATCGGAACTACCGGAGCTTCCATGCTTTTGATTCGACCATTTATTAGATTAAACAAAGGCAATATCCAAGCATACCACATCATATTCTTCATTTTTATGGTAAGTAATATTGGTGGGTCCCTCACTCCAATCGGTGATCCTCCGCTATTCTTGGGATTCTTGAAAGGCATTCCTTTCTTTTGGACTTTAGAGCATAACTGGCCAGCTTGGGTTTTTTGCATTGATCGTACTAGCCGCTGCTTTTTACTTTATTGATAAAAAATTTGGCAGGGCATCTGACGATACTGAACTCGAAGAAACTACTTATTCGAATAAGCTTTCTTTAATTGGAGTTAAGAATTTCGGCTGGTTATTTATTATCATTTGCTCAGTATTCCTAGACCCGAATGTGATAGACGGCGTTCCTGCTATAGTGTATGACGGTCAAAAATTCTCCTATATCCGAGAAATTATCATGCTAAGTGTTGCCTTCCTGTCATACCGATTCGCAGATCAGCGAGCCATCAAAGGCAATGAGTTCAATTTTGAGCCTATCCGGGAAGTTGCATTTATTTTCGTAGGAATATTTGGCACCATGATGCCAGCACTGGAGCTAGTAGGCACCTTTGCAAAATCTCCCGAAGGCGCAGCTATGATTACGCACAACACGCTTTATTGGGGAACGGGAATTCTTTCTGGCTTCCTAGACAATGCCCCTACCTACCTCAACTTCCTTGCAGCAGCGATGGCCTCCAAAGGAGCTTCTATCAGTAATATTGAAGAAGTCCGCCAGTTTGCGGCGGATGGTTATCATGATTCTGCCTTTGAATTAATGGCAATTGCAATTGCCTCCGTATTCTTCGGGGCGATGACCTATATAGGAAATGGTCCAAACTTTATGGTGAAGTCCATTGCAGAGCAAAATGGTGTTAAAATGCCTTCCTTCTTTGGATACATTATCCGGTTCTCCTTACCCATTTTATTACCGATTCTAATTCTAGTTTGGTTGGTATTCTTTGCTTTTGTATAAAATCAAACCTCTTTAAATCGGAAGCAAGACTCCAAATGGTCATTAAATAAGCCTGTTGCCTGCATGTGTGCGTAGACGGTAGTGCTTCCTAAGAATTTAAAACCACGCTTCTTCAGATCTTTGGCTAGCAGGTCAGATTCTTTGGTGGTGGCTTGTGCTTCAGACATAGAGGATAAGCGATTTTTAATAGGTTTTCCGCCTACGAATCCCCAAATGTATTTGGAAAAAGAGCCGAATTCCTGCTGCACTTCCATGAAGCGTTTAGCATTGTTAATGGCTGCACGGATTTTCAGCACATTCCTGATTATGCCAGGATCTTGAAGCAATTCCTGCACATAACTCTCTGGAAATTCCGCCACAATTTTGTAATCAAAGTCTGCAAAAGCTTTGCGATAGCCCTCTCTCTTTTTCAAAATAGTGGCCCAACTCAATCCTGCCTGAGCTGATTCAAGAATTAAGAATTCGAAGTGAATCTGATCATCCCAAACCGGAACACCCCATTCGGTATCGTGATAGGCTACATATTCTTCAAAACCCAGACACCAGGGACAGCGGGATTTTTGATCTGAAACTTGAAAGTTCTTTTTCATTTGAGTCAATTTAGGTGAATAAAATTAATCAAGAGTTGGGATTAGGAAGCAGAGTGCCTTAATTTCTGACTTCAATTGACAGATTAAAATGATTGCTACATCCACCCTTGAAATCAGTGCAAAAGCTTACAGACAAAATATCAGGTATATACGATCAGAAATCGGCCCTGAGCCTATCATATCTGCCGTAGTAAAAGGAAATGCATACGGTCATGGGATTTCCCAAATGGTCGAAATAGCAGAAAAAGCTGGCATCCGTCATTTCAGCACATTCAGCTCGGATGAAGCTTGGGAAGTCTGGGAAAAATCAAAAAAAGGGTCGGAAATAATGATTTTAGGAATGCTCCACTTAGAGGAGTTGGAAAAATTGATTCGAAAAGGAATCAGTTTTTACGTCTTTGATTTTGAAAGACTCCAGAAAGCTATCACTATTTCGAAGCAAATTGGTATCGCTGCGAAAGTACATATTGAAATAGAGACTGGATTTCATAGAACTGGTTTTGATTGGGTGCAACGAGAAAAACTAGCATCCGTACTGTCGGAGAATCAGGATCAGATTTCCATTGAAGGACTTTGCACCCATTATGCAGGTGCTGAATCTGTTAGCAATTTCGTAAGAGTAAAAAATCAAATTGCCAGATATCATGAATTCAAGGACTTTTTCAATGAACAGGGAATCGCATTCAAAACCTACCACACAGCCTGTTCTGCAGCTACTCTGATTTTCCCTGAAACTATCATGGATATGGTGAGAATAGGAATAGCTGGATATGGATTTTGGCCTACCAAAGAGACTTTTTTTGCGAAGCTAAACTCACTTCCTAAAGGAAATAAGAATCCTCTGAGAAGGCTGATAACTTGGAAAAGCACCATCATGAGCCTGAAGTCAGTGAAAACCGGCGAGTTTGTAGGCTATGGAAATAGCTACATGGCGCTAGAAAATATACGGATGGCAATCGTACCCGTGGGCTATGGGCATGGCTACAGCCGTCTTCTGAGTAATCAGGGAATGGTGCTGATCAAAGGGCAATATTGCCAGGTGGTGGGCACTGTCACCATGAATGCTATCGCCGTGAATGTAAGCAAACTTAAAGATCTAAAAGTCGGAGATGAGGTGATCTTGATAGGAAAGCAAGGCGGAAAGGAAATAACAGTTGCCTCTTTTTCAGAATCGACGCAACAAGTGAATTATGAAATGCTCACCAGATTGCCGAAAGAAATTCCAAGAAAAATAATTCCTTAGATAAAATATAACGGTCTTGTTATTGATCGGCATCACCTTGCGGTCTAGGTGATATTTGATGGCCTTGGAAAGTACCACTTTCTCCACGTCCTGACCGATTTGTACTAATTCAGCGATGGTATTATGATGTCTCACCCGGGCTACTTCCTGCTCGATAATCGGCCCAGCGTCCAATTCTTCAGTCACGTAATGAGCAGTGGCACCAATGATTTTTACACCTCGCTCAAATGCTGCGTGATAAGGTTTCGCTCCCACGAAAGCAGGCAAAAATGAGTGGTGAATGTTAATAATTCGGTTTGGAAAATGCTGAATAAACTCCGCAGACAAGATCTGCATGTACCTTGCTAGCACCACAAAATCAATTTGATTGGCCTTCATCAATCCCAACTGATTGGCCTCAGCGGCAGCTTTGGTCTCAGAAGTAATTGGAATGTGGTGAAATGGAATCCCGAAGGCCTCCACAACTTGCTTCAAATTAGGATGATTGGAAACGACCAAAGGAATATCAACCTCAAGCTGTCCTGCATAGTGTCTTCCCAAAATATCAAACAAGCAATGAGAAAGTTTGCTGACAAAAATCGCCATTCTTGGCTTAGGGAAATTGAAATGAAGCTTGAACTCCATCTGGAATCGCTCTCCAACTTCTTCCTTAAATCGAGCAGCAATCTCATCTTTCTCCAAAGAAAAAGAATCCAATTCCCACGCTGCTCTCATGAAAAACATCCCCAAATTCTCATCCACATGCTGATCTACTTCAAGTATATTTCCTTCATACGAGTAAAGGAATTTGGAAACTTGGGCGACGATTCCCTTTTGATCGGGACACTGGATGATTAGGATGGCTTTTTTCATAGTTCAATGATTTACTTACCTGTAAAAGATAAAAGCGGCTTTTTTGATAAAAGGTTTATTTATGCGCAGTGTACCGAAGGGCATTGCGTAGACCATAGTAATTGTTATTCATTAGACAGGATTGTTTCAATTAAATATCCTTCTTTATCAAAAAGTCTGATTTTTCTTATTTCTCCATTTGCGTAAAATTCAGTCAAGAAACCAATTGCATGTCCATTTTTAAATGTTCCCATAAATTTTACTTTTCCATTCCCGAAATAATCTATAATATCTCCATTTAGAGAGCTTTCACAAGCTTTAAATATATATCCATGTTTGTCATGGGTTACAATAAATTCCTGTATGTCAGATATAATGATTGTGTGAGAATTTTTCTCTTGGTCAATAGTTATCGGAATGGTTTGACGCTCATGAATTAAATTATAATTCCCTTTTGTTTTTAATCTGGCAGCTCCATTTTCAAAAGATGGGTAAAATTCAATTCCATCTTTTTCCAGTGAAAAGTTTAAGGCATATTCAGTTTTATTATTACAAGGATCCTGATAATAAAGAGTGAATTCATACTCTTGAGAAAAAGCGTAATAATTTAGTCCGAATAGAAATATAATCGAAAGTGAAAATTTCGTGAGAATTGCATTTCTATTTTGTATTTCTCATAGGTTTTCAATTATGCACAACAACTTGGCTTGACGCTACTTCGGTCTTCCGTCTTCGTTCTTCCAGCTTTTATGAATTCCAGATCTGCCACGAAGCCTCTGCCTGCAAAATTAGCATTTCGTGGCCATTCTTAGCTTTGCCTCCAGCATCCAAACAAGCTTTCATCAGCGTAGTAACCGGAGGATTATAGACCAAATCATACACAAAATGTGCAGCTGAAAACTGATCCAACGGAATAGCAGGCATCCCTTCCTCATTAGGAAAAGTACCGAGAGGGGTAGTATTTACTATTAGGTGATGAGTCTTCATGATCTCAGGGTTGGAAGCTAGGTCACCGTAAGTAATTTGATCTTCATCTTCTGAGCGGGATACATTCAGAAAATCAATATCCAAATCTATCAACGCCTGCTTGATTGCTTTTGATGCTCCGCCTGTTCCCAAAATCAAGGCCTTGAGTATAACTCCACCAAGCCAAGGTGAAAGTGAATTTTTAAATCCAATGTAATCTGTATTATAACCTGTGCGAATTCCATCCTGAATATGAATGCAATTTACCGCGCCGATCTCCTCACAGGCTTCTTCCAGATCATCCATCAAGGCAATCACATCCTCCTTGTGCGGAATAGTGACATTGATGCCTTCGATATCTGGATTTTCACTTAGAATATCCTCGAGATTACGCGCATTCGGTATGTCGTATAATTCATAGGAACAGTCGGAAATTCCTTCTTTTTCAAATTTCTTTGAAAAATATTTCTTTGAAAAAGAATGCGTAAGTGGATGCCCTATCAGTCCGAATTTCCTCATGATTTCTTCAAATATGCCGCTAAGCGCTCAATACCAAGCACTAAAATAATTCCAAAAGTAAAGGCTGCTAATGCGATCAGTAACTTTGGCTCAAGACCAGTTTGATCAAGATATTCACTAGGAAAAAGGTTTTTTGTCAAAAATGGCTTTTCCTCTCCACTGGAAGATTTGCGGTAAGCTGTCACTATTTTCCATGGCCAAAGTTTATTTATTGACCCAAGCATAAAGCCGGACAGTAGGCCAATGGTGATGGAATAAAAGTACTTAAGCAACCAGGAAATGACTCTGCTAAATGATAAGAGTCCTACTATACATCCAAGCGCAAAAACGCCAAGTGTAGCAAAATTACGCTCTGATACTGCATTAAGAATAGGCTCGTATTTCCCTAAGATCAATAGAAGAAAACTTCCACTAATTCCAGGTAGAATCATCGCACAAATCGCAATAGCCCCAGCTACAAAAGTAAACCAAAGTGCATCCGGACTACTTGTAGGAGGTAAGTCTGTAATGAAATAGGCTGAAACTGTCCCAATGATTAAAGCGATAATTACTCCTATGCTCCACTTTTTAATATCCTTCAAAATTAGGAATGCACTCACTAAAATCAACCCACAGAAAAACGACCATAGCGGAATAGGATGCTCAGCCATCAAATAGGTGATTAGCTTTGAAAGTGAAAAAATGCTCGTCATGATCCCAAGCAAAAGACTAAGCAAAAAAGCACCGTTTATCGATTGAAAAAACTTATTGAACTCAAACTTGAGTAACAACTTCAGACTGTCTCCATTAACAGAATTTATACTATTGAGTAGCTCCTCGTAAATCCCGGTAATCAGCGCTATCGATCCGCCTGATACCCCTGGCACAATGTCTGCCGCTCCCATTCCCATACCTTTTAGGTAGGTGAGAACATATTTTTTGATAAAATCCATGGTCAAAAATAAAGGCTGATCGGAATATTCCAATCAGCCTGTAATGAGTTGAGTTGTATTACAATTTGATTTCTCCAAGAAAATGATCGAAGGTATCACCTCTCAATCCCAATCGGATAGTCTCCAACGGGATCACCTCCGAAGGGCTGATATTTCCAAGATTCACATTAGCTCCTATCAGCTTGATAAACCAAACCTGCTGAGATTTGATAGGTGCTTCCCAGATGATTCTTTCTTCAGGGATCTGAGTAAGGATTTCTTCAACCAACCCTTGTCTCACTTCTCCAGAATCTCTGAAAAGACCAACGTTTCCACCTTCTCTCGCTTCACCGATTACTTTCCAAGCACCCGCATCCAATTCTGTCTGCATCTGCTCAATCCACTTATACGGAGGAATGATCTTAGCTGCATCCTTGGATCCCACTTCGGATAGCACCGTTACTTGCTTGGCTAGTGTAGCTATGTATTCACACTTCTTGTCATGATTTAGAGAAATAGAACCATCCGACACCTCAGCGAAGGAAAGATCATATTTATCCAATACTTTTCTATAATCGTCAAATTGACCTCGTACGATAAAAGCTTCGAAAAGAGTACCACCCAAATAAACTGGAATACCAGCTTCTTTATAGATGGCAAGTTTTTCGTTGAGGTTTTTGGTCACATAAGATGTAGCCCAACCAAGTTTTACTATATCTACAAAATCGGAACAACTTTCTACAAAATCTTCTGTGGCACGTAGGCTTAAGCCTTTGTCCATGGCCATGGTAAATCCTTTGGTTCGTGGCTTTTCAGTCCGAACAGGGATATTATTCAGCTCATAATTCATTAGCGAGGTTTTAATGTTAAGACTCGAGGTTTTCCTCTCGATATTGGGCAATAATCTTGTATAAGGCCTTTTGCTGCTTCAGCTCTGGCATCAAATCATACATGATCGTATGCTTTTCGAAGTCCAAAGTTAACCCATTTTCCAAAAATGAAAACGCCTCTTTATAATTGCCCATTTTAATTAGGTATACCACCAGGCGATAATACAGCTCTGCCTCCTCCGGTATTTCTTCTATTCCCTCCCGAGTTACGTCTATAGCTTCTTCAAAGCGATTCTGTTCAAAATATATAAGTGCCAGATTCACATAAGTTTCCAGAATTCCCGGTTCCAAATTGATGGCTTCTTCGTAGGCTTCTGAGCTGGCTTGCATATTTCCCAAATTGAATTCTGCATCACCAAGTCCAACCCAATAATTTGAATTTTCTTTTGTGAGATTGAGTGCTTTTTTGAAATAATGTATGGCTTCGAAGTATTTTTCCTTCTTCAGCATGCACATTCCTAGTCCAAACCAAGCATCGTCGTATTCTTCATCAAACTTTGCAGACTTCTTAAAATACTTGAAAGCCTCATCTATTTTTTCAAGTTTTTCATAGGCGGCACCCATGTAACAGCAATTTTCCGCATTTGCTCCTTCACAGTTAATCGTATTTTGGTATGCTTCCAGCGCCAGCTCATATTGCTGGGTATTCATCAGCGCATTTCCAAGGTTGAAATAAGCCGAGGCAAAGCTGTCATCAATGATAATTGCATAATCATATGCTTTGATCGCTTCTTCAAATCGGCCAAGGCGGTTATAAACTACCCCTAAGTTGTACCAAGCGCCTGCACTGTAAGGATCCTGATCAATGAACTCTTGGTAAAATTCTAGGATTTCATCAAAGGAGCCCTCCTCTTCAGTGATCATCGCCAACTGAAATAGGGCGTCTTCGTGATTGATACGGTTTTTTACAGCTTCTTTAAAATAAAAGCTCGCCTTTTCATTATTGTTTTGAACACGATAAAGGTTTCCAAGTGAATAGAATACCTCTGCTTTGTCTTCTGCTAAGGGCAGGTAGTTCTCCAAAAGTTCTATTCCTTCTTTTGGCGTTCCGCTAAGAATATAAGCATTTGCCAATGCAAGAATTATTTCTTCGTTGTTCGGAGAAATATTATTGATGTTTTCCAAAATCTCCTGTCCTTCTTCCAATTCATCATTGAAAATCAAACATTGGGCTTTCAGGAGCTTAATTTCTACCGAGAAAGGAAATCTTTCCAATGAAAATTCGGCTGCGCGTAACGCCTTCAGGAATTTCTGTTGATCAAAGTAAAATCGGATAATATCCTCCAATTCTTCTTCCTCGAAATAAAGGTCCAGATTGGATTGTAGGGAATTTTCAAATCGCTCTACCAGCTTCTTGTCATTTTCCCAATCGTGATCGTGATCTCCGGTCATTAGGATGCGTTATGGTTTATTTAATTTACCAATAAATTTGGTCTCTCAAAATCTGGATTTGTTAAATTTTATTTCTGATCACGAGAGAATAGCACCCTCTATGCTTCAGACTTTGCTTACCAACGAACAGGATCAAAAATAAGTTTACTTTGACCACTCAAAGGTATCTTCCAGGCTATGATAGGAGGTTCTTAATAACTTGTTGACTTTGCTGCTATCGAAAAAAACTTTTTGTTGTGAAATCATGGCAGTCTTCCTATTCAGAGGGCTTTTACTCAGCCCTAATTTTCTAAGCGTTGTATTGAAGAATACTGCAATTTTTAACATCAAAGGACTTACTACTTTACTAGGTGCTTTTTTCCCGTAAGTCAAGGCCATTTTCTCAAAAAATTCTTTATACGAAATGCTTTCTTTGTTTAAAATAAACCGCTCGCCCCAAGCTTCTTTATCTACCAAGGCTCTCACTTGCTGTGCCGCATCACGCACATCTATATAATTCAAATCTCCTTCAGGATAATAGGTGTGTTCATCGATGACATAATGGTATATGTCGGTGGAGGATCGATCATCGCTGATCTTCCCCAATAATATCGAAGGATTTACAACAATCAAATCTATTCCTTCCTGCTCTCCGCGCCAAGCTTCCAGTTCAGCTAAATACTTAGAAACACCGTAATCTGTATTAAGTGGAGACTCCACCCACTTAAAGTTCTCATCAAGATGCTTTAATTCAGGACTTCGCCCTATTGCGGCAACAGAACTGACATGTACCAGCTTTTTTACTCCGGTGTTCAACATGGCATTGACTACATTAGTAGTGCCAGTCATATTAATTCGATAAATGCTATCTTTTTCGCCTGGGTCAAAAGAAACCTTACCTGCCGCATGGATCACCAAATCAATGCCATTCATAGCTTCTTCTAGCGATTCAATATCCGAAAGCTTCCCTTCATGCCAAATTATAGGAAATTGCGCCTCATCAATTAACCTTGTAGAAGAGCTTGCCCTACGCAAACCATGTATTTCTCCAAGAGTAGCAAATTCCTTCGCTAAATAGCTACCAAACAATCCCGTAATGCCTGTGATGAGAATTTTCATTGACTTTTATGCAAATCAAAGAGAGCAATTAAGCAATTCTAGTTGCTTCAATTTTTGGTACAATTTTGATTTCGGAAGGCTTTCCATCATATCCAAATAGCGTGGATTATGGCAGTCGGTCCCTAGGAACCTAACCAGTCCAGTCTCCACCAGCATTTCTCCAAAGTCCTTTACAGGTTTGGAATAAAACCCAGTCAGGGATAATATGTTTACTTGAAAAAGTATTTGTCTATCAGTAAGGTCCTGAAGTAACCCCTTATCTGAAATCAGGTACTGGTATCGCTCTGGGTGGGCTAGAATTGGTTTGTAACCCGCCATTTCAAGTTGAAAAAGTATTTCCAATAGCATTTGAGGCTTATTTATAAAGCCTGTTTCTACGAGAATATAGTTATTTCCAAATGTCAGAACCTCTTCTCCATTTTTAATTTTCTCCAAGAAAATCTCATCCATGTAATACTCCGCAGCAGCCTCTAATTCAATAGAAATACCTTCTTTCTTAACCGCTTTGCGTAAATCCTCAAGCCCCATATTGATTATTTCCGGCGTATTGCGATAATACTCAGACATAATATGTGGAGTGGTGATTATTTTTCGCAAGCCATAATCAGCAAGTCGTTTTATCAAATGAAGCGATTCCTCCATGGTCTTAGATCCGTCATCTATTCCCGGAATCAGATGCGAGTGCATATCCACCTGTAACCAACTAAGGTCAAGGTCCTCAATCACCTCTGGTTTTCTTTTAAATAGATCTAAAAATCCCATTACAATCCTCCTTCACTAATCTTAAATTCTTCTAACGTGGGCCAAACAGCATCTTTATCCGATGTGATCGGGTCTTTCACTTGCCAATCAATAGCTAATGCTGGGTCATTCCAAAGAATTCCCCCTTCGCTAGCTTTATGATAATAATTAGAGCACTTGTAGGCGAATATCGCATCATCCAAAACTGAAAAGCCATGCGCAAATCCTGCTGGAACATACATCAGATTATTTCTGTCAGCATCAAGAATAGTTGAGTATTTCTCACCAAAGGTCGAAGAATCTCTTCTCAAATCTACGATCACATCGAGCACCTTCCCTTGTATAACTCTTACTAATTTCGCCTGAGCATATTCACCTTTCTGAAAATGTAATCCTCGGACTGTCCCTTTCTGGGAATAGCTCTGATTATCTTGCACCCAGTCATGCACTACACCTTCAGAATGCAACCAATCTGCTCGATAGGACTCAAAGAAATAACCTCTTTGATCCTCAAAAATCCTAGGAAATACCTCTAGTACACCTGGTAAAGGTGCTTTTATTATTTGGGCCATGGGGTGAATATTGATACTGGCATTGAAAGGTAAAATAACCAAGAGACAAAACACTATCCTAATCAATTCTAAGGAAATATGTCGAACTTTGTTGAATCCGATGCTAGAAATTCTAAAAACAGTACTTTAACTGGTGGTTTTTACGATAATAAGGAAACTAATTTCAAGTTTTCCGCATTGTTTTGACATAGAATACAAAATATGAGTAAACATTCCCGAAAAATCCAAAAACTTTACGAAACAGCTCCGAAAGAGGAAACTGCCATTTTAGTAAGTGTGGTGAGACAATATCAAACTGAGCAACAAACTGAGGAATATTTAGATGAATTAGCTTTTTTGACTGAGACCTTAGGTGCAAAGACTGTCTATCGCTTTACCCAAAAAATGGAAAAGCCTGATATCAAGACATTTGTGGGTACTGGTAAACTTGAGGAAATCGCTGCCTACATTAAGCATTTTGAAGTAGATATGGTCATATTCGATGATGACCTCTCGCCTTCTCAAATGAGAAATCTTGAGAATGAACTTAAGGTGACTATCTACGACAGATCCTTATTAATCTTAGATATTTTCTTAAATCGCGCGCAATCTGCTCAGGCTAAAACCCAAGTAGAACTGGCAAGATTCCAATATTTGCTTCCTCGATTGACGAATATGTGGACTCACTTAGAGCGGCAGCGAGGAGGAACTACCACTCGAGGCGGTGCAGGTGAAAAGGAGATAGAAACGGATAAGCGAGATATCCGAGGAAGAATTACACTCCTCAAGGAAAAGCTTCGTGAAATAGAAAAACAAGGAGAAACTCAGCGAAAAGGCAGAAAGGGGATTGTCCGAGTGGCCGTAGTTGGCTATACCAATGTGGGTAAAAGCACATTGATGAACTTGATCACCAAGACAAATATTCTAGCTGAAAATAAGCTTTTCGCAACGGTAGACTCTACTGTCAGAAAAGTAGTACTTGAAAATGTACCTTTCTTACTGTCTGATACAGTTGGATTCATTCGAAAACTCCCTACGCATCTAATTGCGGCATTTAAATCTACACTAGATGAGATACGTGAAGCGGACTTACTTGTGCATGTGGTAGATATTTCTCACCCTCATTTTGAGGATCACATTGCTGTCGTTACTCAAACGCTCAATGAGATCAAAGCAGGAGATAAGCCTACCCTACTCGTTTTCAATAAAATCGACTTAGTAGAAACTATGCCTAGTGAGGAAGAAAGCATGAAGATGACAGAGCTTGAACTCGAAGAAGCAAACTTTATTGATTTTGAGGCGCTTGCAGACGCATATCAGAAAAAAACCGGGATTCCACCAGTATTCATGGCCGCAGTAAATGGTCAGAATGTGGAAGGTTTTCGCCAGGCTTTGATAGCAGAAGTAAAAAAGCAGCATCGAAAAATATATCCTCACTACCTAGAGGATCAAACATTTTCTCTAGAAGAATAAAAATTTCTGATTGGGTATTAATTCTGTTGATACCCAATTTTTTATTACTTCTCCCTATTCTTTTCTATTATTATTTTCCCTATCCTCACTATAATTTTTGACCTTTTTCTTTAGCTAACCATACAAGTATGAGTTCTGAGTATTCTCAATATGACATATTTTTTGAAATAACACCTGACCTCGTATGTATCGCAGGTTTTGATGGATATTTCAAAAAAGTAAATCCGGCAGTTATAGATGTCTTAGGCTATAGTTATGAAGAGTTATATGCAAAGCCAGTAAATCACTTCGTGTTCGATGAGGATAAAGAAAAAACAGCAATGGTAAGAAAATCATTGTTTAATTCTACGCCTCTAGTGGATTTTGAAAATAGATATGTAACCAAATCAGGAGAGGTGGTGTGGCTTTCCTGGACTCTCCCAACCAATAGAACAATCCAAATTAGTTTTTGCAATAGCGAAAAATATTACACAAAAAAAAGAGCTTGAAGCTGAAAGAAACACGCTCTTGACCAACTTAACTGAGATCAATAAAGATCTTCGACATATTGGCCACATGACTTCCCATGATCTCAGGTCACCAGTCAATAACTTACTCTCTATATATGAATTATTAGATTTTTCAAAAATCACAGACAAGGATACGCTGGATCTCATGGAGGTGTTTAAAATTTGCTGTGAAGACTTAAGAGAGAAGCTTAATTTTTACTCTAAAGAGCTCAAAGACAAACAATCACTTTACATTCCATTTGAAGAAATTGACCTCAATAAAGTCGTTAAAAAAGTCTCTAAATCAATCAGTTTACTAATAAAAAATTCTAACGCTACAATTTCGAGTGACTTTTCAGAGGTAAAGAAAATCCATTCCAACCCTAATTACCTAGAAAGCATTTTTCTGAATCTGATTACCAATTCAATTAAATATAAAAAGCCAGGAATTCCTCCAGTGATTACAATTACCAGCAAACTCGTAGAAGACAAAATCCAACTTTCCTTCACGGACAATGGCCATGGTTTTGATTTGGATAAAGTAGGAAATAAACTCTTCGGTTTCCAGCAATCATTTCATTCTAAAAAAGACAGCACTGGAATTGGTCTTTATTTAGTTTATAATCACGTAAAGGGCTTGGGCGGTACAATTGAAGTAGAAAGTATTCCTGAAGAAGGGACCACCTTTCGAATTTCACTAAATGCATATCATTAACCCTGCCTAATTCTTTTGCTGCAAATTATTTCGAAGCCAAAGACATTACAGGACAGATAGACCAATTATACTTTATTATTTGGTCTCGTGATGCATTAATTACAACTTAGCACTGATGAAAAAATCTCTATTTAAACTTCTTATTATCAGTTTAGCTTTTTTCGCTTGCTCTCAGAAAAGTGAAATCGGAAGCTCCATCAGCACAGATTCTGAACAGATTATGGCTGGAAAGTCTCTATTTGAAGCTAACTGTAGTACCTGCCATAGTTTTGACCAAAATGGTATAGGACCGAATTTAAGTGGTTTAACACATACCATAGAAACCGAGTGGATAAGAAATTTCATTAAAAATCCTTCGGAAGTAATCCGTTCTGGCGATCCGCGTGGGGTGACCCTGCTAGAGCAGTATAAGGCAATTATGCCTCCTTTTGAAAGTTTCACTGAGAAGGAGCTTGACGCAGTTTTAAGTTACCTCCACACATTTGCAGCCCTCCCTGACACCGTTCCGATGGTTGGACTGAAAGATCCTATTCCTGATAGCATTCCTGATTCGGGGGTACGGTTAGCTATTGAATATTTTGCGCAGCTTCCTGCTTCAGATCCCAAAGCTCCAATGGCAAAAATGACCAAAATGGAGCCTGAGCGAAATTCAGGACGCTTATTTATCAACGATCAACGGGTCGGATTATATGAGTTAATCGATGGAAAGCCAAACCTCTACCTTCCAATCACTGAGTATAAATCTGACCTCGTGAGCAAACCTGGATGGGCTACGGGCTTGGCAAGTTTTACTTTCCACCCGGAATTCGATCAAAATGGGATTTTCTATACTGCACATACAGATGCGGGTGGATCACAAATTGCCGATTATGGTTATTCTGACACCATTCGAGTTTTCATGCAGTGGGTAGTAACGGAGTGGAAAGCTGAGGATCCGACAGCTGCCGTATTTAAAGGAACTGACAGGGAATTGCTTCGGATTGATATCCCTACACAGGCTCATGGGATGCAGGAACTGACATTCAATCCCCACGCAAATAAAGGCGATGAGGATTATGGATTGCTATATATTGGATTCGGTGACGGCGGTCTGACTGAAAAACGAGCCGCTTATCTTTCGGACAATAAGGGGACTAAAGTATATAGCAGCATTCTCAGAATTGATCCACAAGGGAATAACAGCCCAAATGGTAAATATGGAATTCCACCAGGCAATCCTTTTGCAGAAGAAGAGGGAAAAGCTGGAGAAGTGTATGCTTATGGATTCCGAAATCCCAATCGTGTGTTCTGGGATGCTGATGGAAATATGTTTGCCACAGATATAGGTCAACATTCAGTGGAAGAGTTAAATAGAATAGAACCGGGCAAATTTTATGGATGGCCGATTCGGGAAGGTCGATTTATCATTAATCCTTATGGTAAGTTTAACGAGGTTTTTGCGTTGAATGAAGATGACGGGAATTTTGGAGTGACTTATCCGGAAGTCCAGCTCGATCATGACGAACTGGCGGCTATATTCGCAGGATATGAAATGCCCTATGGAGCCCTGAAAGGGAAGTTTATTTTTGGTGATATCCTTTCAGGAAGACTCTTTTTCACAGACCTCAAGTATCTGGGGAAAATGAAGGTTCAAAGCTGGGGAGTCACAGTAGACGGTAAAGAGATGACTTTGAGAGAGTTGGTGCAGAATGACAGAGTAGATCTAAAATTCGGCCGGGATGCTGAAAACAACATTTATATTATGAGTAAAACAGAAGGTAAAATTTATAAAATCTTGCCTTAAACGGAATTCTCAATATTATTTGACCCTCCACAAACAGCAAAGCCAAATTTTTTAATAGAGAGAAATCTCTATCTCGCTCAGAATGAGTTTGTAAAAAAAGTTTAACATTTTTTTGGAACACAGATTTTTTTGTTTAAAATTGGTCAACCAATTATTGGTCAACCAATTTAAACCCATGGAAACCTTAAGTAATTTTAAAACAATTAAGCTTGATCATCCTGTAGATATTATTATCAGTCAAATAAGAGATTTGATTATTTCAGGCGAACTTAACGCGGGTGACAAGCTTCCTCCTGAGCGCAAACTTTCCGAAAAACTTGGCATCAGCAGAACTTACGTCAGAGAGGCTATTAAGAAACTTGAGTTTTACGGGATAGTCAAAACCCACCCACAAAGCGGAACTATCATCGCAGGTCTGGGAATCACAGCTTTAGAAGGATTGATCTCTGATGTCCTGAAAATGGAAGGAAGTGATTTTCATTCCTTGATAGAGACCCGATTGATTCTTGAATCTCAAACAGTGAGGCTCGCAGCAGAGAGACGGACTGAGGAAGATATTGAAGCGCTACAGGAAGCATTAGATCTCTACGAAGCCAAAGTAAAATCAGGAGCACAGGCCATAGATGAGGATTTACTTTTTCACATCAAAATCGCTGAAGCCAGCAAAAACAATGTGCTCAAATCGCTGATGCTTATTGTCACTCCTGATATTCTGACACATTTCACTAAACATAATGTCTGTGGTGGAGGCAAGCCATTTGGGGCTTTGCAGGAGCATAAAGAAATCCTTACCCATATCATTAATCAAGACACAACAATGGCAGAATTCGCCATGAAAAACCACCTATCTGAAATCATAAATAAAAAATGAGTAGCCTATGGTAAAAAAAATGGTGGACAGAATCCACCAAATTTCACATCAGGAATATTAAGTACTACTGTATAAAGATTGTCGAGGTCCTAACTGTAGTCTCCCTAATGGATAGTCAAATTTAAGAAAAATTCGCTAGCTATTAAATTACTTACTATCCCTGGTCTCCTACAAAAAAATTTTCTAAACAAAACCCAAAAAATGAGACAACCATTACCTAATAAAATTTGGAATGGGCAGGTGATTAATCTTCAAATTCTAACCTTATGCATTTGCCTTTTAATCGGCAATGTAGCCCATGTTCAGGCTTTTCAAAGCCAATCTGCCAATACGATCACAGGCCAAGTGAATGACGCTCAAGGGCTATATATTCCAGGAGTAAACATTCTTGTAAAAGGTACCACTACTGCAACGGTATCTGACCTAGACGGTAAATTCCGTATCAATGCAAGTCCCACTGACATCCTAATTTTTTCCTTTATTGGATACACGACAGTAGAGATGGTAGTAGGTAATCAAACCCAGGTCAGCATAGTACTTGATGAGGATCAAACTCAACTAGACGAAGTTGTAGTAGTAGGGTATGGAACCCAAAAGAAATCTCATCTCACTGGTGCAGTATCTAAGTTTGAAAACACCAACTTGGGCGATTTGCCAATCCTACAGGCAGATCAAGCCCTTCAAGGGAAAATAGCAGGTGTACAAATTCAGAATACTACTTCGGAAGCAGGCGTTTCTCCATCCATTAGAATCCGTGGCAATAGCTCAATAGGAGCTAATAACGAGCCTCTAGTAGTAGTGGATGGTTTCCCTACGCCAGACGGTCTTTCCTTTATCAACCCTAACGACATCGAATCAATCGAAGTCCTCAAGGATGCCGCTTCTGCAGCTATCTATGGCTCTAGAGGTGCAAATGGTGTCATCATAGTAACTACCAAAAGCGGAGTAGCAGACAAGCCGACCTTTACCTTCAAGATGTTTTCTGGCGTGAAAAGTCCCTATAAACTCCATGACATGCTTACATCCAAAGAGTATGCAGAGATGTTGTGGGAAGAGGAAACTAGAGGAGGAGCGGCACCTACTATTCATGAGCAAGCCGCTTGGTCTGTGGAAAACGAAACTAATTGGCAAGAAGAAGGACTTCGACAAGGGGTAGTTAGCAGCTATCAGTTAGGGGTTTCTGGAGGTAAAAAAGACATCACATACCTAATCTCTGGCGGTTACAATGACGAAAAGGGTATGCTTATCAATAACGATTTTGAGCGATTAAACCTCAGAATGAAAATGGATGCGAAGTTGAATAAGGTGTTGAAAGTTGGGGTAAATATTAACCCTTCTTATACCAAGCGTATTCTTCCAGCTTCCAACTTCACGGATTACTTCAGAACGCCATCTTTCATGCCTGTAAGACATAATGAAGAGACATCTGCTCTTACTGGAATTCCTGTCGGTGAGTATGCACATGGACGTCATTTCAGCAATGTCTTGTATGAATTCACAACTCCTCAGGGTGTAGATGTATCTACTACTTCTGCTAGACCTTGGAGCACATCAAACAACAACCCAAAGTTCATTTCAGATAACGATTCGCGTGTAGACAACCAATACCGACTGCTAGCATCTACTTATTTACAGATAGACCTGGGTAAAAATCTATTCTTCAAAGCTTCTCAAGGTGCTTATATCACCAACAGAGTACAGGAAGAGTACAGAAATGAAGGTACTAATAGAGCTGGAGATCCTAACAGAGGGTCTTATGAAACTAACCTTCGAATCGACCTCCTTTCAGAAAATATATTAAGCTACAACAAGAGCTTCGGAGATCACGAAGTGTCAGCAGTAGGAGGTTTTACAGCTCAAAAAGTAACCAATACCTATTCTAGTATTGTAGGAACCAACTTCCCAACGGACTATGTCCCTACGTTGAATGGGGCAACGGTGATTGATTTGGTAAATACCTACACCTTAAAGGATGAAACATTATTGCTTTCTTATTTAGCTAGAGCTAGCTATTCCTTCAAAAACAAATACTTATTCTCAGCAAGTGCAAGAACTGACGGAAGTTCACTTTTCGGTCCAGACAATAAATGGGGTTGGTTTCCATCAGTTTCGGCAGGATGGGTGCTATCTGAAGAAGGTTTTTTGCAAGGAAATAGCGTGATAGATCTTCTGAAATTAAGAGCAAGCTACGGTGTCACTGGTAACAACGACATCGAGAATTATGCTTCTGTGAATAGACTTTATCCCGAAAATTATGCCTTCGGAGCTGGGACAGGCACGTTAACTCCAGGGTAGCTCAGTCAGGCAGCACACTTGCCAATAGATCCATCGCATGGGAGCGTACTTTCTCTACCAACATTGGCTTTGACATCGCATTTCTCGAAAATAGGTTTAGCCTTTCGGCCGAATATTATCAGTCTCAGACTGACCAATTGCTACTTAGACAGCCTACTCTGGCAATTACAGGGTTTACTGAATTCTGGAACAACATAGGTAAAATTCAGAACAACGGGTTTGAATTTGAAATGAACTTAAATAACGTCAATAAGAAAAACTTCCAATGGTCAACCTCACTAAACCTTTCTTCTGTAAAGAACAAATTGGTTGAATTCAGTGGTGAGGACAGATTACTTTCCTACGGAGAGCGAAATGAAATCTACCTAGCTCAAGTCGGTCAGCCTTACATCCAATTCTTTGGTTATAAAGCAATTGGTGTATGGAACTCTCAAGAAGAAATCAATGCAAATGCTAGCAATAGCTTGGACCGCCCAGGAGGATTAAGATTGTTGGATGCCAATGAAGATGGTATCATCGATGACGATGATCGCGTTGTATTAGGAAATCCATTCCCAGACTTCACCTGGGGAATTACTAACAACTTCAACTTCGGCAATTTTGACTTGAGCGTGCTGATCCAAGGGGTACAAGGGATAGATGTTTTCAATGGTGATGGTCACTACAATGAGACCAAAAGAACCAATAGAAAATATGTGGAAAACAGGTGGGTATCGGCAGAGTCTCCAGGGGATGGCGTCACACCTTATAGCACGAATGGCATTGGATGGCAGTTTACCGATTACATGATCGAAGATGGGTCTTATGTCTCTGTTCGAGATATTGTTCTTGGATATAATTTCCCACAGTCAATTACAGAAAAAATCAAATTGAAAGGCCTGAGAGTTTATGGATCCGCTCAAAATGCCCTTTACTTCAGCGCAAAAGGCTATCGTGGAATCAACCCAGAGGCGAGATCTACTTCCTCGCAATATGCTTCTCCGCTGGTAACGGGGTATCAAAGAGGCTCTTTTCCAGTACCTAGAGCTTTTGTATTCGGTATAGATGTCAGCTTTTAATCTTGATCAACATGAAAAAAATAACTAGAAATATCTTCGTTTGCCTGGCGTTCGCTTGGTTTGTTTACTGCTTGTGATTTAGACCTTCAGCCTATCTCTGAGATAGGCGAGGGAAACTTCTATCAAACAGATTTAGATTTCAATACTGCAATGGTAGCTGCATACAATGGCATGCAAGCACCCATTCTCAATGAGTGGGCGATGACAGAATTGAGATCTGATAATACACGGCTCCACAACTCGCAAACTGCGAGCAACATTTATATCCCACTTCGGGAGTTGGACTTGATGACCTTCACAGCAGAGCAGCCTAATATCTACGAGTACTGGGCAGATACCTATCAGAATATCTCTCGCGTAAATACTGTATTAGATCGACTAGATGATATAGAAAGTCAGTCCCTTCGTGCTCAACTTGAAGGTGAAGCTTCATTTATTCGAGCATATCATTACTTCAACTTAGTAAGATTATTTGGAGAAGTGTATTTGGTCGATTCGCGAATCTCTGCGCAAGAAGCCAAAAACCTGACGCCAGCTAGTGTGGACGCACTTTATTCTTTTATAATCTCAGATTTGACCGCTGCTGCTTCCTTGCTCCCATCAAGCTATCCGGCAGAAAGTGCCGGAAGAGCAACTTCTTGGGCTGCAAAAGGTCTTTTGGCGAAAGTGTATAGAACTCAACGCAAGTTTACCGAGGCAGAAACCTTACTAGCAGAAGTGATCGCCGGAAGCGGAGCGGCTTTACTTACTGGAGCTAATGGCTACCAGCAAGTATTCTCCACCTCCAATGAGCTAAATAAAGAGATCTTGTTTGCAGTGCGTTTTAAAGCAGGTGGGTTGGGAATTGGTTCTCCATTAGCAAATTACTTCGCACCTCAGAATAGCGGTTCCTTTGTAATCAACGGTGATGGAAACCACTTCAATAAACCTACAGATGAATTAATCAATCTGTATGATTCAGCAGACCTGCGTCAAAATGTAGCGTTTCAAAGAGGATACATAGGCGCAGGAGGAAATTTTGTAGAAGATAATTTCGTCTATAAATTTTATTCTCCTGTCTCCATCAGCCAAGATGCAGAAAATGATTTCCCAGTGCTTAGATATGCCGACATCCTCCTGATGTACGCAGAAGCGCTCAATGAAAACGGAAAAACGGCTATGGCACTGACCTATTTGAATCAAGTGCGTGAGCGAGCAGGCTTGACTGCTTATACCATTGAAGAGGTTGGTTCTAAAGACGCATTTACTGAAAAATTACTATTAGAAAGAAGGTTGGAATTTGCCTTTGAAAATCAGCGATGGTTTGATCTAGTACTATATAATATGGTAGAAGAAACGCTAAATACACAATATGAAACCGAAGTATTCTACTCTGAATATACCTTCGGAATCAGTCCAGTACAATCTGACAAATTACTGCTTCCACTACCTCAGCGTGAAGTAGACATATTTAATCAGGGCAACTAAACCTATGTAGATAGATACGGTCGGTCTGGTTTACCATGGGGGTTTCCAGATCGGCCATTCTTCTTAAGCATATGCTTAAGACTAGCCACCGCTTTGTCTTTTCATTAAAGAAAACCAAGGACAATCCGTCCAAAATCAAATGAACTATCTTAGGAATTACATCTTCTTTCTCTTCTTATTCATAGCTGTAAAAGCCATGTCTCAGAATGAAACTAAGGAATATCCTATGCCTTCTGAGGAGTCATTTTTTGAAACATTACCCGACTCTATTTCGGGATTTGCAGAAATAAAGAGCCTTTATACCGATGGAAGTCGTACTGAAGCTATAAAACAACTGGCTTCCTATTTCAAAGTCAAAGCAGCAGAAAGATTCTTTTTTAACTGGCAAAATGTACCTCAGCGCATGACTGAGTACAATGAAATGTATCCTTCTGCAGCCAAAAGTCACCTTAAAGACGCGCAAGATCATATTAGTGATTTTTCGGCTTCTACTTCGTGGAGATTACCTTTTGTAAACAAGGCAGGCAAACAAATGGATGCCTATGCCATTAGACATTTATTTCGTCAGCACAAAGCAGGCGATTTAGCATTTAGCTTTTTTCTTTCAGACAAAGCAGAATACTTACCATATTTCACTGAGCATGTGAAAAGCCTAAGTTCTGCCTATCAAGCTGGAACTATAGAATTGATCGAAGATGGAAATGGAGCCTACGAGGCTTTCCGTGGGGGAAATAGAATAGAAAACTGGGTGCTGGCACATCATTTATTTCTGGCTTCGGAGAAATACTCGGCCGAAGACCAGGTACTAGCCATGCGTATGTTCTTACATCATGCAGAGGTCCTTTACCACACCAACCAATCCTTCAATTACGGGAATCACCAGACCAAAGGAATGGTAGCATTGGCAGTAATCTCAATGATGTATCCGGAATTTGACACGAATAAAAAATACTATGACTTTGCGATAGCTATCCTAGGCGAGCACCTAGAAAAGGAAGTCAATGCTGACGGGTTTCAATTTGAACGCTCCTTCCACTATCACGTGGGAGATATAGACAATTATTTCCGCGTATATAAACTGGCTCATATTACAGGAAGTCCTATTCCTGAAGCTTGGTCAGGCAAACTGAAAGCAATGTTTTCGGCGATGCTAGCTATAGCTCTACCCAATAAAAATGCCCCAGTCATTCAGGACGACACTGATCAACCGATGGCTACTCAAAATAATCTGGGTGAAATCATGGCACTGGGCTACGCGCTTTTTCCTGAGCCAGAATACGGATTCTTAGCCGCAAATCACCCGTCCGAGGAATACTATTGGTTGCTGGGAAAAGCCGACTTGGAGAATCTTCAAGGAAAAAAATCTAAGAAACCCACCGTCAAATCCACTGCACTGGAATCTACTGGATATTATGTATTCCGAGAGGGCTGGAAAGAAAATGACCTCTACATGCTCATCAGTACAGGAGTTTCAAAGGAAAAGCCAGATCACCAGCACGGCGACGTTTTAGGTTTTCAGCTTTTTGCCAATGGCGAGATGCTGATGCCAAATTACCAAGTTCGCTATCCATTACCCGAATTCCAGTTTTTCAAAAATTCCTGGGTGAAAAATGTCGCATTGGTGGACTCAATCCCACAAGGCCAAGACTGGACTGGAAATCAAGGAGGAAGTGGTTTTGGTAAGTTTCAGACTTTACCGAAAGCTTTGGTCAGTCAATGGGAGCCAAAAGGTGAGATTCAGGCTTTCCGCGGATCACACGATGGATACCAAACCATAGGGGTGAATTATGGACGTACGATCTATTATTTCTCTGGAGATTTCTTTTTGATCCTTGATGAGTTTGAAGGAGAAAGAGCGCATGAATTCTATCAGAATTTTCAAGGAAACTACTCCTTGGAAGATACTCCGATGATAGCAAGAGCTAATCTAGCTAACGCTTCAGGACTGGACATCATCCAGCTTGGGAACCAAATTTCAAATGCAAAAATAAGTGGTAATAAAGGCAAGAACCGAATCACTTTCCAATCAATAAGTGCTAACAAACATCGCTTCACCACCATCATAAAGCCTTATGGAAAATACGAAGACCGCACTTCTTTACCTAAATCTGATGGAACCATGACCGTAGGTGAATGGCAAATCAATGAAGGCAGCAGCCAGATTATGGAAGATTCTTACGTCGCAGAATACATTTTCAAAAAAGATGAAATGACCTTCTTGGTAGGCATGACCGAGATGACGCTAGGAAGCCAAACCTTTTTATCCGCAATCCCAGCTGACGTTTTGATCAGTACGATGGATGGGAAGTTGGAAATCAAATCCTTCGGAGAAAAGGAAATAACCTTAAGAAGTAACGGCCAGGATTTTCACAATCTCTGCGCTAGAAACCTTGACACTAAACCCAACTCAATGACTAAGTCAATACATAATTTGAATTATTACCTCAGCTGGGCCCTGATTTGCCTGCTTCCAATGGGATGTCAAAGCAAGCAGAGCCACTCAGTAGTGAAAAATAAAACCGAGTATGATTCTGCTGTAAAATCTCTTAAGCCTGGAGATACCTTATTTCTCGCAAATGGAGTTTGGAAGGATGTGGAGTTAGTATTTGAAGGAAAAGGAACAGCTGATTCCCTGATCGTACTCCTAGCAGAAACTCCCGGAGAAGTATTTATGGAAGGCAAATCCAATCTGAGTATAGCCGGCGAATATTTAGTCGTGAAAGGGTTAGTTTTCAGAAATGGCTACACTCCATCCGGAGAAGTGATTTCATTCAGAAAAGACAGTAAGAATCTTGCATTCAACTCTAGAATCACGGAATGTGTGATTGACAATTACAACAATCCGGACAGAAACGCTCAAGATTCCTGGGTTATGATGTATGGACAAAACAACAGATTTGATCACAATCATATCGAAGGAAAGCGAAATCAAGGAGTGACGATGGCTGTGCGACTGAATTCTGAAGACAGTCAAGAAAATCTCCACAGCATCGACCATAATTACTTTGGCCCACGCCCAATCTTAGGCTCAAATGGCGGCGAGACGCTTCGTGTGGGCACAAGTCAATATTCCCTGAGCAACTCAAACACGCTAATTGAGAATAACTATTTCGATAAGTGTAATGGGGAAACTGAGATCATTTCCATCAAATCTGGAGGAAACATTATCCGCGGAAATGTTTTCTTCGAATCAAAAGGATCACTGACCCTGAGACATGGAAATGGCAACATCGTAGAAAGAAATATCTTTCTAGGAAACGGTCAACCAGAGACAGGTGGCATCCGCGTGATCAATGCAGATCATAAGATTGAAAACAACTACATGCAGGATCTCACCGGGGATAAATTCCGTGCAGGCATCACAGTGATGAACGGGGTGCCCAATTCCAGTATCAATCGGTATCACCAGGTGAAAAATGTGCAAATCAATAATAACACATTTGTGAATGTAGCGCACATTGAATTGGCTGTAGGTAGTGACGAAGAGAGGTCAGCGATTCCGATGAATAGCCATTTTACCAACAACTTGATTTTCAACGAAAATCAAACTGATAATTTTAAAGCATACGACGACATTTCAGGAATTTCCTTTGTGGGAAACGTCTCTAATTTTTCTTCCAGGCTTATTCCAAATGGCCTGAGCAATCAGTCATTAAAATTTCAAAAAGCCGAAAATGGTCTGATGTATACATCTGATGCGAGCAATTCTATCGGCGCTCCAGCAGATTTGGTAGTGATACAAAAGTCTGAAACTGGCACTTCTTGGTACCCAAAGGTTTCTAAAGAAATCGTCTTTTCTACTGGAAAAACTATTCCAGTAACTCCGGGATTGAATACAATCGCCGATGCATTGGAAAATGCTGAAACTGGCGATATACTGGATTTAGCAGCTGGATCTTATCAACAGAGCAAAGTGCTGGAAGTCAGCTTCCCATTGACTGTAAAAGGTGGGTCGGACTCTGAAATCAGCTTTGAGGGAACTCATCTATTTGAGATATACGATGGTGGTGCTTTGAGATTGGAAGGCATCAAAGTCAATGGAAAAAATTCTGCTGATGCTGCCGGAAACGCGGTAGTAAGGCTAAATAGATCTGGTACGCTGAAAAATTACAAGTTGGAAGTTAGCCACAGTGAGTTTGTAGACATGACGGTCAACCATTCATTCAATTTCTTAGAAGCTTCAAAAGGCAGTTTTGCTGATACCGTGCTGATCAGAGATTCCAAGTTTGAAAACTTCACTGGATCTATACTCACCCTTAATAAGGAAACAGATGATCTGGGCAAATACAACGCTGAATATGTGATTTTGGAGGGGAATTCCTTTTCAAATATCGGTGGAAAAGTAGTGGATATGTATAGAGGTGGGACAGACGAAAGTACGTTTGGACCTTACCTCATCGCAAGCAATAACCAACTGACAACGGTCGGAAAAAACAGTAGAAATCAAGACGGAGCTTCTCTAGTAATACACGGAGCACAATGGGTGCTGGTCACAGGCAATTCCTTTACCTCCTCATCTCCAATAAAATTGGTGGAAACAGTGGGGACACCCATGCTGAAATTTTCGGATAACGATTTTGATATGCCTTCTTTATTCACCCACGCAATCAAATAACAATGACCCGAACCCAACTATTCTTACTGGCTTTAAGTTTCTGCTCAAGCTTTTGCTTTGCGCAGCAAAAAATCCCTTCAGCCGAAAGCAAACTTCTTCTTACATCCAAAGGTGTGAAGGACTACAGATTTTTGGCAGAAAAATATCCAAAAGCTGTGCAACAGATAGAGGAAATGAAAGCCAAAGTCGAAGCAGAAATGGCTGAGCCTATCAATGTACCTATCCCAAAGGATGCCGGGGGAGGATTCACTCATGAGAAACACAAATCGAATCAACTCTCGATTTTCCAGGCAGGGGTGCTCTACAAACTAACAGGAGAAGAGAAATATGCGAAGCACTCCAAAGTACTTTTAAATGCTTACGCGAAAATGTACAAAACCCTTCCGCTGCATCCTGAGAAAAAGGAGCAGACTCCAGGAAAGCTGTTTTGGCAAAGTTTGAATGATGCCGTGTGGCTAGTCTATACAGTTCAAGGCTTCGATGCAATCAAATCCTATTTGACACCTGAAGAGCGGGATTACCTCAAAACAGAGTTATTTGAGCCTTATGTGGAATTTCTAAGTGTAGACGGCGCGGAAACCTTCAATAAAATCCATAATCATGGTACTTGGGCTCTAGCGGCGGTAGGGATGACTGGTTATAGTTTGGAAGTAGATGAGTGGGTGCAGATGGCATTGAAAGGTACCGCTGCAGATGGATCAGGTGGCTTTATTGCCCAGTTGGATCAGCTCTTTTCTCCAGACGGCTATTACACCGAAGGTCCCTATTACCAAAGATATGCATTGCTACCCTTTGTGGTTTTTGGTCAGGCCATCGCAACTAATAATCCAGAACTGAAAATTTTTGAACACCGGAATGCTATTCTGACTAAGGCCATTTATACAGCCATAGACCTGACCTATGCGGGTCATTTCTTCCCGATCAATGATGCGTTAAAAGAGAAAAATCTGAAAACCTCCGAGATGGTTTTTGGAGTGGATATCGCCTATAGCATTACCAAGGATCCCTCCCTACTGTCTATTGCAGAATACCAGCAAAATTTTGCTCCCATCGATGGTGGGTTTAGCGTGGCGGCAGCAGTAGCAGCTGGATTGACTAAGCCTTATGATTTCAAATCTATACGGGTGAGAGATGGGAATGACGGAACGGAAGGAGGTTTGGCCATTTTCAGAGCAGAGTCCTATACAAATTCCTCTGCATTAATCTACAAGTACACAGCACAGGGAATGGGTCATGGTCATTTCGACAAACTGACCTGGTTGTATTACGACAATAATTCTGAAATCATTCGTGACTATGGTGCAGCCAGATTTTTGAACATTGAAGCCAAATATGGTGGACATTATTTGGCTGAAAACAATACATGGGCTAAGCAATCCATCGCACACAATACGGTGGTAGTTGATGAAAAAAGTCACTTCGGCGGAAAGTTATCCACAGCTGAGAAGGCTTTTCCAACTGAATTAATTTTCGATGTAAGTGATCCAGATTACCAAATCGCAAGCGCCGAAATAGAAGGAGTTTACGAAGGTGTAAAGTTCACGCGTACAATGATCTATCTGAAAGATGAAGCCTTTGAATATCCGGTGGTCCTCGATCTTTTCGAAATAGAATCTAATGAGGCACATCAATATGATCTTCCAATTCATTTCAATGGGCAATTTATTCACTTAAATGTGCCACTGCAGGCGAACAGTACACAAATGAGCCCTCTAGGAAAAGCTAATGGCTACCAGCATCTCTGGAATATGGCTCAAGGAAAAGCTCACGACAAGCTCAGTCAATTCACTTGGCTGCTGGATAACAGATTCTACACCTGGAGCACCAAAACCAGCGCAGAGGATGAATTGATCGTGACTGAATTAGGGGCAAATGATCCGGATTTCAATCTTAGAAATGAGCGCTCCATTATCCTTAGAAGTACAGGTCACGGCAATCACTATTTCCTCTCTGCTTTGGAAACCCATGGCGATTTTGACTCCAAAAATGAAGTGACTATGAATGCCTCTAATCAAATTCAAGCACTGGATCTTACAGTAAAAGACGGAAAAAGGTCAATAGTGGTAACAACCAAAGATTCAGGGATCAAAAACTACGAAATCAATTAGTAATCAAACTAGTACATCTAAATAAAGAACGCATGAAATTTCAAAGTGACATATTTCAAAAAGGGGAAGATATCAAGTGGGAAGTGGTAGGTGAAGGCGTGAAGCGTCAGATCATGGGACACGATGATAAAATTTTGATCGTAAAAGTTTTTTTCGAGAAAGGAAGCATAGGACCGATTCACGATCATTTTCATAGTCAGGCTACCTACGTAGAATCTGGGGAATTTGAAGTCAATATAGGTGGAGCCAAAAAAGTACTTAAGGCTGGAGATGGCTTTTACATTCCTCCTCACGAGCCACACGGTGCGTTGTGTTTAGCTGCTGGAGTCTTGATAGATGTCTTCAGTCCAATCAGAGAGGATTTCTTCACAGGAGAAAAGTATAAATAATGAAAAAGGTAAAAGGACTACGATGGTTGGTAGTGAGTCTTGTCGGCCTAGCTACCGTCATCAATTACATCGATAGAAACGCGCTCGCGGTCATGTGGCCGGGAGTGGCGGAGGATTTGAACATGGGAAAGGAAGATTATGCATTGATTCTCTCCTTCTTCATGATCGCCTACGCCTTAGGGCAGACAGCCTTTGGGAAAATCTTTGATCAAATCGGTACACGCTTTGGCTTTTTGCTCTCCATTTCTATATGGTCAATTTCCATCGCATTACATGCAGTGGCCAAATCTGTTTTGTCCTTTGGAATCTTCAGATTCACACTTGGATTTGGGGAAGCAGGCAACTGGCCAGGAGCTACTAAGGCAAACGCAGAATGGTTTCCTGTCAAAGAAAGGGCTCTAGCACAAGGAATTTTCAACTCAGGAGCATCTTTGGGCGCAGTCATCTCAGCCCCAATTATTGCTTGGATGTACGTGACAATTGGTTGGCAGATGACCTTCGTTTGCATAGCGGCGTTGGGATTACTATGGATTATTCCTTGGGTAATCGTGTACAAATCTTCACCTGACAAGCATCCTTGGATCACAGAAGAAGAGCGGAATTACATCGTCAAAGGCCAAAAGCCAGAACCTGAGCCTGACGATTTAGCGCAGGAGGAGGAATATGTACCTACGCTACGGGAACTATTAAAACTAAAACAAAGCTGGGCTATCATCTTGATGCGCTTCTTTATCGATCCCGTTTGGTGGTTATTCGTGTCTTGGCTTCCTATTTATCTCGCAGATCAATTTGGTTTCGACGTGAAGCAAATCGGGCTATTCGCTTGGGTGCCTTACGTAGGAGCGGCAGTTGGAAGTTTATTCGGAGGATGGCTCGTAGGTGTCTGGCTCCGCAAAGGCTGGTCAGTCAATAAAGCCAGGAAAACGATTATTTATCTCGGATGCCTGATCATGATCCCACCGTTGATCTTGACGGCTTATGCAGCGACTCCATTGATCGCAGTATTATTAATCGCAGTGATTCTTTTCGGTTTCCAAATCGCAATCGGCAATATCCAGACACTTCCAAGTGATTATTTCTCAGGCAAATCTGTAGGCTCCTTAGCTGGAGTTAGCGGATCTGCTGCAGTGATTGGAGTATTGATTACCATCTGGCTAGTTCCAGTAATCACAGCAACATCTTACGTTCCTTTCTTCGTGTTGGGAGCATCCCTAGTACCCCTAGCTTTAATATCATTTGCACTGCTAGGAGGCAAAATCAAACCAGTAACTAATCTCATTTCAAAATAAATTTAATTCGAACAGTATGAACCTATCAGGAAAAGTAGCAATCGTAACAGGCGGTGGAAGAGACATCGGTAAGGAAGTATCCAAAAAATTAGCAGCACTAGGCGCTAAAGTAGTGGTCAATTATTTTGACAATAAAGAGCAAGCTGAGGAAACTTTGGCGGAAATAAAAGCGGACGGCGGCGACGCGATTTTGGTGCAAGGTGATATGACAAGCGAGGCTGAGGTTGCTAACCTAGTTTCAGAAACAACAAAAGCTTATGGAGATGAAGTACATATTTTAGTGAATGTGGCTGGTGGATTAGTTGCTAGAAAGACGTTGGAAGAAATGGATCTTGATTTCTTCAGCTTCCTATTGAAATTGAACCTTACTTCTAATTTCCTAGTGACCAAGGCTGTCGTTCCTCATATGAAAAGCGGTGCTTCTATCGTGAACTTCGCTTCTCAGGCAGGTCGTGACGGTGGCGGACCGGGAGCTTCTGCATATTCGACTGCAAAAGGTGGCGTGATCACCTTTACTAGATCTATGGCAAAAGAACTTGGACCAAAAAACATCCGAGTAAACTCTCTTTGCCCAGGAATGATTGCCACAACTTTCCACGACACCTTTACTAAGGACGAAGTACGTGAGAAAGTTGCAGGTGGAACTCCTTTAAGAAGAGAAGGAAAAGCAAAAGAAGTAGCTGACTTGGTTGCATACCTTGCTTCTGATGAATCTTCATTCGTCACAGGAACTAACATCGATATAAACGGAGGATTACTATTCTCTTAAGTCTGAGTAATACCATTATTCAAAAAAGACTGGTAGCAATGCCAGTCTTTTTTTTATGATGTTCTTGTTAAAAAATATCTCCAAAGAATTCATGATTGAGGTTCAATGTTGGAAATTGCCCTTTTCTAAAGGTGGCAAGGGGGATTTACAAACCAAACCTGCCCTCAGAACCCGCACTATAGCTGGTATAACATTTTCTAGTTGCCCATTGAAATAGGAATTCAAAAATTACGTATTTTCAACTACTATGTTCGACTTCATCAATCAGTTGTCCGTTGACATCATTTTTTTCGGGAAGGTAATTTCCCGCGAGTTGTTAATTGCAAATCCTTGGTATTGTCTAGACGAAACCCGAAAGATAAACTGCTATTTCACTTTTTTCGAAGATGGTACTTCCATAAAATCAGAAAATGGGGAAGAGGATGCATTAGATTGGATCCTAACTCCCGAAGGAATTCTAGAATTCATCGATGACATTGATCCTCCGCTTCGATTTGAAGTGAAGTGTTTAGGAAATCAAATGATAGTATTCAAATATCCTGACCAACTAACCGGCCTTGTGCTTTTCACTGAAGGTAAAGCAAAAGAGATTTTGATTCCTTTTTTGAATTAATTCCCAGAGACATTCAGAGTGCCTACGTAGTAACCTTTGTCTACAGTGACTTTTACATCTTTCTTTGCCACATCTACTGACTGCCATTGCTGGGTGGGCTTCAGAATCATTTCCTCCCCTTCCACATAGATTTTTAGGGACATATCGAATCCATCCACCACATTTTCCCAGCGGTAAAGCAACTGGCCTTCTTTCAAGTTATAGCTGAAAATCGGAATGCGAATATCTCTTAAATATTGATCAAAAACTGGCTTAAGGTTGATCCCAGTCTTTTGGGAAATATAATTTTCGATCTGGCGAGTGGAGACAGTTTTATGATAAAATTCGGAATTCAGCCCCCTCAAAATTGACCTCCATTTCTCATCGTCATTCACAATCTGCCGGATGGTATGTAGCATATTGGCACCTTTGTAATACATATCACCAGATCCTTCGGAATTCACATTATAAGTTCCGATGATCGGGCTATCATTAGTAATGGCCATTCTGGTACCCAGCACATACTCGCTCGAGGCTTCTTTTCCATAGAAGTAGTCCACAAAAAGATTCTCAGAATAAGCCGTAAAACTCTCGTGAATCCACATGTCCGCGACATCCCGATAGGTGATATTATTGGCAAACCATTCGTGCCCTGACTCATGGATGATGATAAAGTCAAACTTCAATCCCCAGCCTGTTCCACTGAGATCACGACCTAGATAACCATTTGCATAGTCGTTTCCGTAGGTAACTGAACTTTGGTGCTCCATACCCAGGTAGGGCGCTTCCACTAGTTTATAGCTGTCTTCATAAAATGGATAGGGCCCAAACCAATGCTCAAACGCCTCCATCATCTTTGGTGCATCTTCAAACTGCTTTTTGGCTTTTTTCAGATTCTCACGAAGCACATAGTAATCCATGTCCAGCTCGCCTTTTTCACCTTTATATTTTTCTCCGAAATGCACATAATCGCCCACGTTGATATTGATGCCGTAGTTATTAATTGGGTTTTTCACTTCCCAGTGATAGGTTTTGGTTTTGGCTGCTTTGTCATGATCTGTTTTGATTAAGCGTCCATTGGATATATCCATTAGATTTTCGGGTACAGTTACAGACATCAGAACTCCTTGATCTGGCTCGTCATAGCCATGATCCTTATTTGGCCACCAGACGCTTGCCCCAATTCCCTGATTGGAATTTGCGAGAAAAGGCAAGCCATTACTATCCTTTTGCCAAGTTAAACCACCATCCCATGGCGGGCGAACCGCCTCCACAGGTGTTCCTGAAAATGTCAAAACCACTTCCTTTTCTTCCCCGATTGGCTGGTCCGATTTAAGCGTGATAATATGAGCATTCCCCTCATGCTCAATTTTTAATTCCACTCCATCCTGCTCGGCTTTCGAAAGTTGCATAGGTGTTTGTAAATCGATTTGCATGCGATTTGCATCTTCCAGCACTTTGTACCTCACCGTATTTTTGCCCGAAAGTGACTTCGTATCCGGGTCAACTGTCACTTCCAAATGATAATATTGCAAATCCCACCAGGCTCGCTCAGGAGTAATGGTACCTCGCAATGTGTCCTGACGCGTGAATTTCTCTCCATGAGGAAACATTTGTGCTTGGGCACTAAGGCAAAGGAGTACGGAAAAGCTTAGTAGTATAAATCTCATGACGAAGGCGAAATTTGGAATTTGAAACCACAAGATACTGGGTAGGATCAATTGAAAAGCCATACATTTCCACGAAAGGACTTAATTTTAGTGAAATGAAGGTTGTTAACGATAAGAAGAGTGAAACCTAATTAATATGAGCAAAATCAATTACCACAATCGTAAATTCCGTGCAGTTCAAAACACAGAAAATGGGGAAACTTCAGCCGAAACAGTTTTCCACTATCAGCAAGAAGGTAATATTCTAACAGCAGAATACGCTGGAGGCAAAATTGTCAAAGGACATTTGATCGGGTTAGTGGATGAAGATGGCCAAATCAATATGCGCTATCATCAGGTAAATTCTGTTGGAGAACTCATGACTGGCATCTGCCAATCCAAACCCAAAATTCTAGAAAATGGTAAAATCCGTCTCCATGAAACCTGGGAATGGACTTCTGGTGATCGGTCTAGCGGAGAAAGTGTAATTGAGGAGATCTGAGTGAAGGTTGGATGAGGGAGGCCGGGTGACCGATGCTCCTAGCCACTATAGTTAAATTGCTTCATATGCGATAACCTGCCTGTCCACTACCGTTATAATAAACTTCGAAAAAAATCTCAGCAAACACTAAATCTGACTAGCATACATTTTAGCTAACCGACTTAAAAACAACCTACTTTATACTTGAGATTTTTTACTTTATACTTCCTTTTACATCCTAATTCTCCACTCTTTCGGATAATAGTTATTCACACGGTTTCCTAAGTTTTTTGATCCAGCCAAGCGGTAAGTTATTATAAGTTATCAACACCCAGCCAACTGGTAAATCAGGTATTTCAAACTCATTTTTACGCAAAAATTCAATGGCTTCAATTTCCGAAAGCTCATGAGAAGGAAAGTCCTTTTTAGGTAATGTGGATAAAGCCCACTCATGATTTGGAATCCAATCGTTTTTCTGCTTTTTCCCAATTTCCACTCCGAAATACTTCAAGCTCAAATGCTGTGAAATCTTCTGAAAATGCAGATTCCAATCTTTGGAAATCCTGAAATAAGAATCATTCAGCGTGTAGAATTTTCCGGTACCATCAAAACCTAATTCCGCATCCAATTCGCTGGATTCCCTATTAAATACTTCCTTCAGATAAGGATGTTTGAAATCTTTTATTCGCTTCGGCTCCTGGATATAAGCCTCTGCTGATCGCTTCAAAACCGTAATAAAAAAGCCTTCTCTCCTCCACCAAATGCGGGAAGAATCGATAGCCATAAAATGTTTTTCCTTCAGCTTCTACCTCGGTTTCCTTAATATTCCAACTAGCGTCTAAAGGAATTCGAACCGGCTCATACGAAAACTCTTCCGTCAAAAACCGGATCATATCTTCATTTTCCGACTCATTGAACGTGCAGGTACTGTAAACCAAATATCCATCAGCTTTCACCAAAGCTCCAGCTTGATCCATGATTCGCTTTTGGCGAGCGGAGCAAAGCTGCACATTGTCAATGGACCATTCTTCCCTAGCCTGAGGATCCTTGCGAAACATTCCTTCTCCGGAACAAGGTGCATCCACCAAAACCAAGTCAAAAAAGCCCTCCAGGGGTGCAAAATGATCAGGATCATTGTTGGTAACCGCAGTATTTCCCAACCCCCACTTGATGATATTTTCCTTCAAAATCTGAGCTCTAGGCTGAATGACCTCATTGGCAACCAACAATCCCCTTCACTACCTAAATAGGTAGAGAGTAAGGTTGATTTCCCACCTGGCGCAGCTGCCAAATCGAGGTAAATTCCTTTGGGGATTTCCAGTGAATTAAGAATATGTTCTATAAAAATCGAAGACGCTTCCTGCACATAATAGGCTCCGGCGTGGATCGCAGGGTCAAGAGTAAATGAAGGTCTTTCTTCCAAAAAAAAGCCCGTTTTGGACCATGGTATGGGCGTGTTTTTCCATGAAAAGCGAAAAGGTTTTGGCAGAGTTTAATCTGATGGAAGTTCGAGAAGGATTGTTAATTGCTTCTTTGAATTGCTCAAATTCGGCTTGACCGAGTAGTTCGAGCATCTGAGACTCGAATTCCTTAGGAAGATTGGTTTCTGGCATGGCGCAAAGATAAGTCATCAGTTCGCAGTCTCAGTAATCAGTTTTCAGAAACTGAAATGCTTTACCAAATCTTAGAAATTGCTAGATTGTCTAAATTCTAAAGATTTATGGAAATCCTCGCTAAAATTCTCATCGGTGCCATTGCTGCTCTTCATCTCTACTTTTTATACTTCGAAATGTTCGCTTGGGAAACAATCGGAAAAAAAACTTTCAAATCCCTACCAGCAGAATTATTTCCTAAAACCAAAGGACTAGCTGCAAATCAGGGACTTTACAATGGCTTTCTGGTAGCTGGATTGGTGTGGTCGCTGCTCATTGAGGATCACAAATGGTCTTTTTATGTGGCGGTATTTTTTCTGAGCTGTGTGTTGGTTGCTGGAATTTTTGGTGCACTGACGGCAAGTAAAAAAATCTTCTGGGTACAGGGTTTACCAGCGCTAATCGCCTTGGTATTGCTGCATTTACATTAAAAAAAAGAAAATGTATTTCCCGCAGATTTTACGCTAATCTGTTTCGCAGAAATTCGCTGATTAGAAACATTCGGCGAATATCTGCGATTTTTATTGTGCGCTGATCTGCGGGAAATCATTTATAAATCATCCTCCTCAAAATCATCTTCTTCTCCCGGTCCCATATCAAACATGGAGCTAAAAAGGTCCTTAAATTGTAATCCTGTATCCAGCACTTTTTTGCTTAGCTGAGAGAATTCCGCCAGACTCATGAAGTGCAAATTCCATAAAGAATTCCTTCTCTTTTTCAGGTATGTCTTTCACCAACTGCGTCACTACCTCTTCCAAACCTGGTACGGAATGAAGTGCAGACTTGTAGTCCTTGTCTCCCTGAGAAGCTAGGATATCCAACTCATTTCCTTCACCAAACCAAGCTAGAGGCAACACATAAGGATTGCCTTGCTTTTCTTTTTTCTTCTGCTCAGGTGATGGGAAATAATTTATAAACTGCGAACGGATGGCTTTTCCGATCAAATTATAAGCTACTAAACCTGCGCCTTCCTGCTCGCCTTCATAGACCAACTCCACCTTTCCGGTAATTGCTGGGATAACTCCGATCAAATCAGCAATTCGAATAATGGTATTACTTTCTCCATTCATATACATTCTACGCTCAGCAGCGGAAATCAAGTTTTCGTAAGCCGAAATCGTCAATCTCGCAGAAACACCGCTTTTCTCATCCACGAATTCAGAACCTCGAGCCTCAATAGCAATCTGCTCGATCAAGTCTTTCATCAGTTCAGGCACATAGATATTGTCCACAGGCTTGCCTTTCAAATTAGCTTCCTGTGCAGTTACCCTTCTCCCTATCTCTATAGATTTAGGATAATGCGTAATGATCTGACTTTCAATTCTATCTTTTAGTGGTGTTACAATGCTCCCACGATTGGTGTAATCTTCAGGGTTTGCCGTGAAGACAAATTGAATATCCAGCGGCAGCCTCAATTTGAAACCACGGATCTGAATATCTCCTTCCTGCAAAATATTGAAAAGTGCAACCTGAATTCTAGCCTGTAAATCCGGCAACTCGTTGATCACGAAAATGGAGCGATGCGATCTTGGTACCAAACCATAGTGAATTACACGTTCGTCGTTATAGCTTAACTTCATCGTAGCAGCCTTGATCGGATCCACATCACCAATCAAATCGGCAACCGACACGTCTGGTGTTGCTAATTTCTCTGTATATCTATCTGATCTATGCCACCATCCTATTGGTGTATTATCACCCTTTTCCTCAATCAAATCTTTGGCAAAAGAAGTCAAGGGTAGCAAAGGATCATCATTCAGTTCCGCACCAAAAACTACAGGAACATACTCATCTAAAAGATGTGTCATCATCCTGGCAATTCTCGTTTTCGCCTGCCCTCTCAGACCAAGTAAATTGATATTATGTCGAGAAAGAATTGCCCGCTCAATGTCTGGAATCACAGTGTCCTCATATCCCCAGATTCCTTCAAAGACGTTTTCCTTTCGCTTGATCTTCAAAATCAAATTATCGCGAAGTTCTTCTTTGATTGATTTGGGTTGGTAGCCAGCTGCCTTCAGTTGGCCGAGGGTTTTTATCTGGGTGAGTTCCTGTGGTGTCAGTTTTTGGTAGTCCATATTGCTTAAAAGCGTTTCGTTCTATTTCGTCTATAATCTTCAAAAATCAGGTCGCCGAGCCCTTTCAGACTGCTGTAGTAGGCATTCCCATTATTCACTTTGGTAAATTCCTTTACAAATTCCTTCAAATAGGGATCTGAAGCAATCATAAAGGTAGTCACTGGTATTTTCAATTTTCGGCATTGGGCCGCAAGTTTCAGTGTCTCGCTGAGGATCTTGCTGTCTATTCCAAAAGCATTTTTATAGTATTTGATTCCCAATTTCAGGCAAGTCGGTTTTCCATCGGTGATCATGAAAATCTGCTTGTTTGGATTCTTCCTTCTTCGAAGTATATCCATCGCTAGTTCCAGACCAGCAACGGTATTCGTATGATAAGGGCCAACTTGCAGGAATGGCAAGTCTTTGATTTCTATCTGCCAAGCGTCATTTCCGAAGACGATGATGTCGAGTGTGTCTTTTGGATATCGAGTTTTGATCAGTTCTGCCAAAGCCATGGCTACTTTCTTCGCTGGAGTGATTCTATCTTCCCCATACAAAATCATAGAGTGGGAAATATCTATCATCAGCACCGTAGATGTCTGTGATCGAAACTCATTTTCCACCACTTCCAGGTCATCTTCGGTAAGCAAATAATCTCCACCAAAACCATGATTTGCCTGGGCATTTCTCAAAGAATCCGTCAAAGCAATCTGATCCAGATTATCTCCAAATTCATAAGCTCGGCGATCTGTGCCACGCTCTTCTCCTTGTCCTGAATGTGTGGTTTTATGTTGACCTGATTTTCCGCGCTTAAGTTTGCCGAATATCTCTTCCAAAGCTGACTTGCGAATCGTCTGCTCAGCTTTCCCAGTGACCTTGAATTCTCCTTTTCGGTTTTCCTCGGTTAGGTAGCCTTTGCTTTTCAGATCCTCTATAAAGTCTCCGATCCCATACTTGGGATTGGTCATGTTGTAGCGATTGTCAAGATTGGTGAGCCAGCTCATCGCCTCAGCCACATCCCCGCCAGTCATGGTGACGAGTTGCAAAAATATATTCAACAGATTCTCAAACGTATTCTTCTCAGGATCCTGAGTGGGTACGAACTGAGTAAATCGAAATCCTTTCATAATTAGACTCAAGTATCAAGATTCAAGACACAAGACTTTGGTTTTAAAGTAACCAACGAGACTCTTGTCAAAATTAACTAAGCCGGAAAGCCTTGAAATTCAATTTAGTGGAATTTTATTGACTCCGACAGTTCAGGTAACAAACAGAAGGGTATGGTAGTTTAGTAAATGGAATAAAAACTCTAAAATTATGAAAAACTACCTTGGAGCCGTCGGTATAGTCACTGGTGTGTTAATCATATTTGTCAGCGCTATACAATTCAATTTAGGTATGTTTCTGATATGGCTGCTTTTCTTGGTAGGCCCTGTTTTGGTCTTGTGGATGGTGTGGTCAGTGCTGATTGCAGATGTGGTCGTAAAAGAAACTTTTGAAGAACAATGGTATCAGGATGAGCCTGAAATGCGGAGAAGGGGTTTAGCTTGAGAAAAATTGTTTGGGAGTGAGAACAGGAATTTGATTCGCTGTTTTGAAGTCTTTAAGGTCACGAGTAATTAGGAAATCCATTTTATTTTCAATGGCAGTAAAGTATTGAAGAGCATCTTCTTTGTCTTTGAAATCTGAATTCATAGCACGCAAAAATGCTTGCTCTCCCCCAGAGATTACCTTGCAAAAGCCATTAAACTGAAGCAGTTTTTCTTTAGCATCAACTAGTTTATAGCGGTCAAAAGACATATAAATAAGTAGGCCTAAAGACACTTCAGAAATGAACAGCTGAGCTTCACCATCTGCCACTAAGGTAAGAAATGGCAAAGAGTCTTCCACAAACGGCTCCCGATTTGCAACTAAGTCCAGCGCAACATTAGAATCCAAAAATATCCTATACATACTTTTTATCGCGGTGTTCTCGCATTAATTCTTTATCTGACTTTTCGAGGGCTTTGATTGGAGACTCCTTTTTTAATCTCTCTAAAAATCGTGCAGCTGCTAGCTGCTCCTGAGTTTTTTCAACTTTAGGTGTTTCTTTTTCAAAAATCTCTTCAAACATCCTAGAAAGCGAAATTCCTCTCTTAGCCGCTTGCATCTTGGCTTTCTCTACAATTTCCTTTTTTACAGTGAGTGTGAGTTTGGTTTTCATAAGTGACACGTGTTTGATTTAAATATACGTGTATTTTGGGGAAAGATGTTCCATTTATGAATTTAAAGGGGAAACTTTAGTCTTGTATCTTTGCCTCATGACTCCCGCCTCAAAACACTCTTTCATCATCAAATCCACCGCCAAGCGGCTGGGCTTTGACTTTTGTGGGATAGCGAAAGCGGGATTTCTAAAGGAGGCACCTAAGAAATCAATAAAGGAAATGATAAAATCAATTCCCATTTTTGACCTGTTTTCTCATAGACAAGTAAGCTTGAAGAACTTTCTGAAGAGTGATTAGAATAATATATGAAGGCAAATTTACCCTTTTGCAAAAATATAGGCTTTGATAAACGGATATATGCATTTGCATTCAAATTCTCAAATTGTTGAGAAGCAACAGTTTGATTCTTTAAAGACAGAGTGTAAGCAGCAAAGAGCGAATCTAAATAGTTCTGTTCTACAAGTTTAACCGATTGAGGAACCATTTTTTTAGAAAAGATAAAATCCTCTTCCGACTCTACACATATCTTTTTTAAATCTTCTTCACTAAGAAATACTCTGTAAAGATTTTCCCTCTATTTTAATTATACTCCTTAGCCTTGAAAATGACTCAAGATTACACGGTTTTAAGAGGGGATTTTGAACCCACTCCGCATCCGCTTTCATAGATACTTTCACAGTATCGCTTATGGAAATTTTTCTCGCAAGTACTGTAGTGATTAACTCCTTAATTTCTAGATCTTCATTTTTTACAGAAGAGCATCCAACTAAAGAAAAAACAATACACAGTATAATGGATCGAAGGCTAATCACAAAGTAACGTTCCAATTGGTGCAATATTTCCAACATTGGTATTATTAAGTTCAGCATTGTATCTGTTATTAATTCGTTGTTGTTCCGACAATGTTAATGTATTTTTAAAAACATCTGTATCGTGGAGACCACCCCACGCCATATCTTTAAAATATTGATCCCCAATAACTCCAACGTTATACCCTACGCTCGAGGCGTAATTTTTTAACTCAACAACAGCTATATCATTCAAAAATTTAGTTTCTACAAATAAATTATGATGGACAGGATTTAAATCTTCTCCACCATAAATAGCTATATAATCATTTAGCAAACAATTTAAATCACAATCATTAGGATATTCTAATTCATATACTAAATATGCATGAAGTACCTCATGCATGGTAGATCGTGCCATAGAAAGATCGGTAGCATTTGATATTACAGATTGATTATAGCTTACTATTGCATAGTTATTTGTAATTTGTGGGCTTGTACATGCAGTTGCTGTTCCACAGTTTCCATATTGAAATTTTAAATTATATGGAACAGATGTAGTTGCTTCATCATTAAACATGTTTAATATTTTCTTAATTTCAGTATTTGTTCCGCCTATTAGATCTCTTATCAAATCTTGATGACGTTCTGAAATATCTTTCATATCAATCTGAATTACCTTGTAATTATTTCCCCCAATAATACCATCAGGACCGCAAATTTCAATTTCCACTCTTTCTACTTCACGCCATTCGCTACAATTCACTAATGTACTTGCAATTATATAACAATCCTTTTCATAATAAATGATCGTTGCAGGTTCACACTGTACAGGCATATAGGCGTTAGGATCGGAAGCTGTAGCTCTTTTATATACAAAGTCTCCAGGCTGTAGATCCTTACTAAAATTCATATGCCTATAAGTATCCAGAGAGGTTTTGTCCGGGTCGGAAGTCAATTCAATAAAGCTGAGGCCACCTATTATCTCCTCCGTATCCAAAGTCATAAAGAGAAGATTCCCCCATATTTCCGTTTGGAACCAATAGCCTCGTTTCCACATCTTGGTATTTAGGAACAAAGCCAAGCAAAGGGCTCAGCAAGGGAATTTCATAATGCCCTTCAGAATAATTTGCATTTTCCCAATCCATTTCCAATGGCTGATTGTCAAAGGTGGTTTTCCCTGTCAATTCCGCTTCAAAGTACGTACGGATCAGCTGAAGCTCATCTTGGGAAATTTGCAAATCCTGCTCCTGTGTACAGGAAGAAATTATTTGAACTAAGAGCAGGATTAAAAATAAATGGTAAAACGGTTTTTTAAGATAATTGCATTTGGGGGGGGGCTAAAAGTGTTTTTCATAAAATTTGATTAGTTGATTGTCTAAAAACTTCTTTAGTTTATTGATTTTCGGCGACACATCAAAATTCAACATTGTAATTTTTCTTAAACCCCTTCGCAATCACCGAGAACCGTAAGACTTGTATCTTTACCCCATGACTCTCGCCTCAAAAAACGCTTCCCTTATCAAATCCACCGCCAAACGGCTGGGGTTTGACTTCTGCGGGATAGCAAAAGCAGGATTTTTGGAGGAGGAAGCACCTAAACTGGAAGATTGGCTTAACCGGAATTACAACGGTCAAATGGGCTATCTGGCCAATCACTTTGACAAGCGACTTGATCCTACCAAACTCGTGGAAGGTGCTAAATCTGTGGTTTCTTTGGTTTATAATTATTATCCAAAGGATGAATTGCCAAGAGGTAACTCCAATATCAAGCTTGCCAAATACGCCTACGGAGAGGATTATCACTTTGTGATTCGGGACAAACTGAATGAATTTCTAGAAATCCTACGCGATGAAATCGGTGAAATCGATGGTCGTGGATTTGTGGATTCGGCACCAGTGATGGAGCGACAATGGGCGCAAAAAGCTGGGCTTGGCTGGCTTGGTAAAAACAGTCTTTTACTGAATAAACAACAAGGCAGTTTCTTCTTTCTAGCCGAACTCATCATTGATCTGGAAGTAACTCCGGATACCCCTCTTGCCAAAGATTACTGCGGTACTTGCACTGCCTGCATCGATGCTTGTCCCACAGATGCGATTGTGGAAAATGGAGTCATTGATGGTTCCCGATGCATTTCTTATCTGACCATTGAACTGAAAGACTCCATTCCCAGCGAGTTCAAAGGCAAGATGGAAAACTGGGCATTTGGCTGTGATATCTGCCATGATGTATGTCCTTGGAATCGCTTTTCCAAGCCTCATCAGGAGCCAAAATTCCAACCTCATCCAGAGCTAGAAGAATTTACCAATCGGGATTGGCAAGAAATCACTGAAGAAACTTTCCGTAAGGTTTTCAAAAAATCAGCAGTAAAGCGCACCAAACTTGCAGGGTTAAAAAGAAATATCGACTTTCTGAAATCAAATTAACCTCTTCCGAGATTCTTATGAGCCCTCAAACTCCAAATCTTAAAGCTGTTCAGAAGCTTTTTAAGCCTAAAAAGAAGAAAAAAGAAAAACACTCACAAGGTTGGACTACCTCCTGGTGCTTTAGTCTTTACCGGAGATAAAAAGCTAGAAAAAGTATTGATCAATATCATCACCTATGATGAAAATGATTTATATGAAGAAACTATTCTTCTCAATCAACTGGAGGAACATTTGAAGCTGAAAAAGAAGGTACTTTGGATAGATGTGATTGGCCTTCATGACGTAGAATTGATGGAGAAAATCGGTTTACTGTTTGGAATCCATAAGCTGACTATGGAAGATATTCTGAACGTAGATCAGCGTCCGAAAATGGAAGCATTTGAGGATTATCTTTTTGCCGCCATGAAGATGATCCAATGTGATTCGCCAGAGGCACCGATAGATGATGAGCAAATCAGCTTTGTGTTGAAAGATGGAGTTTTATTGACATTTCAAGAGAAAAAAGGAGACGTTTTTCAGTTTGTGCAGAAGTCGCCTGGCTGATCAAAAAACGCGCCATCCGACAGCGAAAAGCCGATTACCTACTCTATGCACTTCTGGACTGCCGTGATTGACAATTACTTCATCGTGATGGAAAATGTGGGTGAACGGATAGAAAACCTGGAATCCACAAGCGATGTTCACCCCAGTCTGCAATGAGACGCTGAATGCGCTCTATGTGCAAAGACGTGAAATGATGGATCTTCGCAGGACGGTGTATCCACTTCGTGAAGTGATTGGCTCTTTCGACAAATACGCAGATCACAAAATCAGTCCCGAAACCCGACCTTTTATCCGTGATTTATATGAAAACACCATACAGGTAATCGAAACCATGGAGGTCTTTCGAGACATGTCCTCAGGAGTTTTGGATCTCTACATGAATAGCCTTTCCAACCGCATGAATAACATCATGAAGGTGCTTACCATCATCTCCACGATCTTTATTCCGCTGAGTTTTGTGGCAGGGGTCTATGGAATGAACTTCGACAATATGCCTGAGTTACATTGGAAATACAGCTATTTCGTCGTCATGGGTGGAATGACAGCAGCTGTGATTGGTATGCTTCTTTTTTTCCGAAGGAAAAATTGGCTATAGCTTACTGAAGCTTTAAAATGACATCTTTTTTACCATTTTTAAGTAAGAGCTCTCCAGCACTTACCTGATAATAGCGCACAGATTTGAGGACTTCCAAAAATTTGTTTTCGAAAGGAGAATCTTGACAAGCCATTTGTCGCTCCAATTTCCCCTCGAATTTCAATGTATTTTTCTTCCCTATTTCATAAGGTCCAAAAATACGATTACATCCACCAGTCCCAGTAATCATACCTTCTCTGGAATCAAAAATTAAATGAGCATCCTGCTCCGAACCTGAAGTTTGAACCGGTACTTGCATGATCTCCACCAAAGTCCATTGCTTGCCGTCCCACTTTTTATCAGGATATGATTTGGAACTGCAGGAAGCTAAAATAAGAAGTGTGAATGCAAGGAATATATTTTTCATAATTGGGTGATTTACTTCTAATAAGTCCTAAATCATGCCAAATTGTTCCGACATCTGATTTTAAAAAGCCTTCAAGCTGATATCTAAACTATTCACCGAATGTGTCAATGCCCCCATTGATATATAATCTACTCCGCATTCAGCCACATCTACAAGGGTCTCTTCGGTAATTCCCCCAGAAGCTTCGGTTTTGTATTGATTTCCAATTAAACCTACCGCCTCTCGCATAGTCGCATAATCCATGTTATCCAACATTATCTGATCTACTCCCCCTACGGCCAGCACTTGCTTGACTTCATCCAGATTTCGGGTTTCTATTTCTATTCTCAGATCCAGATTATTGGTTTTTAAATAAGCATTGCATCTTTCAATAGCCTGAGGTATTCCTCCCGCAAAATCTACATGGTTGTCTTTGAGCATGACCATATCATAGAGTGCAAAGCGATGATTAACGCCTCCACCGATTAATACAGCCCATTTTTCCATCAATCTGAAATTAGGAGTTGTCTTACGAGTATCCATCAAACGAGCCTTTGTATGCAGAATCTTTTTAGTAAGACGATGAGTTAGGGTCGCAATCCCACTCATACGCTGCATGCAATTCAAGACCAACCGCTCAGAAGAAAGAATAGAAGCTGAAGCCCCTTTTACGATCAAACCAATATCACCATAATTGACTTCATCGCCGTCTTTGATCAACAGCTCTACTTCAAGAGTGGGATCAAAAGTCTTAAAAATCTTCTCTGCCAACTCGATACCCGCTATTATACCATCGTCTTTGATAAGGAGTTTTGCCTGCCCGGTTTTTCCCTCTGGAATAGAAGAAAGTGAAGAGTAATCACCTGGACCAATATCCTCTGCAAAGGCAGCTGCAATAAATGTGGAAATGGCTTCTTCGGTAAGATAAGTAGGTTTCATGCCCAAAAATAGGGATTTGAAGCTCCCGCAAAGGCGCAAATGCGCAAATTTCTTTCAGTAAAAAAGCATTTCATTGGAATTGAAGATAGATAATGAGCAATGATCCGTAATCAAATTCAATATTCAAGGGAAAGCGATCACCAACATTATGCTTTCTCCAAGCTCCTCAGGGTAAAAATGCTTTAAAAAACACCTTAGCCTTTTACAAATTCCAAACTGTAAATTTTAAATTCAGAAGCTTGTTGGGAGACTTTTATAAACACCTTAAAAATTCCTTGGCCAGTTTGATAATCACCAATATAAGAGCTCAAAATTGGGTTGTTTTCACTTCGGAAAACAAGATTAAAACCTAATGAAGGATTTCTCTTAAAAAAATCTTTTAAGACAAGTTCTGCCTGATTTTTAGAATAATCTCCCTGCTGTCCGTTTACATTTAAGGATATACTGGAATCGAAGTATTTGGCTAAATCGCTGCTAGAACCACTTTCAATTGCAGAAATAACCGTTTCTATGGAGTTCACGTTTTCAATATCCTCACCAGGAGATTGAATAAACAGGAATATCGAAACGATTAAACTTAATAATGAGGTCATTGCCCTTGCTAGGCAAATACTAAGCCAAAAAAGGAATCATGTTCTGCATTTATCAGTTTACCAAGCGCATATCTTGGAAGTTTTGTGTTATCAGGATTTCGGGACTACTTTACTCTGAATTATAATATATTTGCGGTATGGATAAGAAAGTACTTTTAATGATTTTGGATGGTTGGGGAATAGCCACCAATCCTTCTGTTTCTGCGATTGACAAAGCAAAAACCCCTTTTGTAGATAGTCTTTACACAAAATATCCTCATGGAAAACTGGAAGCTTCTGGTCTTGCTGTAGGCTTACCAGAAGGCCAAATGGGCAATTCTGAGGTAGGTCACATGAATATAGGTGCAGGCCGGGTGGTGTATCAGGATTTAGTGAAAATCAACCTTGCCGTAGAAAATAAAGAGCTAAATACACATCCTGTTTTGGTAGAAGCATTTGCCAAAGCTAAAGCAGCAAAGAAGAAAGCTCACTTTATGGGATTGCTTTCCGACGGTGGTGTACATGCACATATTAAGCATTTGAAAGGCCTTTGTGATGCAGCAAAATTTAATGGAATGGACGATGTGTTTATTCATGCATTTACAGATGGTAGAGATACAGATCCTAAAGGAGGTATAGGATATCTTGAAGACCTTCAGGAGCATTTGACTCATTCTGCAGGGAAAGTCGCCTCGGTAGTAGGCAGATATTATGCAATGGATAGAGACAATCGTTGGGAGCGAGTAAAGCTTTCCTACGATGCCATGGTAAAAGGTGAGGGAGAAAAGTCCAAGGACATCATCGCCGCCATGCGCAAATCTTATGAAAACAGTGTGACTGACGAATTTATACGCCCAATCATCCATGTTGGAGCTGATAATAAGCCTTTGGCTATGATTGAAGATGGCGATCTTGTGATTTGCTTCAACTTCCGCACTGACCGAGGCCGGGAAATCTCCCAAGCGCTTACACAGCGTGATTTCGAAGATTTCAATATGAAAAAGTTGAATGTAGACTATATCACGTTTACGAATTATGATGCGACTTTCAAAGGAGTAGAAGTTCTATTCGAAAAAGACAATCTTAATAATACCTTGGGAGAAGTTCTGGAAAGAGCCAATAAGAAGCAGATAAGAATAGCTGAAACTGAGAAGTATCCTCATGTGACTTTCTTCTTTTCCGGAGGAAGAGAGCAGGAGATTCATGGGAGAAAGCAGATTACTTTGCCCATCTCCAAAAGTGGCAACCTATGACCTCAAACCTGAGATGAGTGCTTTTGAAATTGCCTCCAAAATCAATGGAGAGCTGAAAAAGAAAAGTGCTGATTTCATTTGCCTGAACTTCGCCAATGCAGATATGGTGGGTCACACAGGAGATTTCGATGCAGCTGTGAAAGCTTGTGAAGCTGTGGATGCTTGCGCAGAAAGTGTAATCACGACGGCTTTGGCCAACGATTACACGATTATCGTAATTGCAGATCACGGTAATAGTGACATGATGATCAACGAAGATGGTTCTCCAAACACCGCGCATACTACCAACCTAGTGCCTTGCATCATGGTGGACAAAAATGACCAGTTGACTATTAATGATGGGAAACTTGGAGATTTGGCTCCGACAATTCTTCAACTGATGGGGATAGAAAAGCCAAGCGATATGACTGGAAATGTCCTTTTGACTTAATGAAACATTGCAAAAGTTTTTCTTTAGGGATCCTTTTCGTTTTGTTTGGGCTTTCCTCCTGTGTGGATGAGATTTCAAATACCATCGAAACAGACCCCTATTTTGATCTAAAAGGATTTGTAGAAGAAGAATATCCAAAAAGTAGATAACGTAGAAGTTGCCAAAGTCTCTCAGATTCAAGAAGAGAAAAAGGAAGTGAAAGTGGTCTATTCTATCAAGGATTGGGAGGAAGAATTTAGCATTTTCAAAGAAGCTGATATCAATAAGGCTTCCATGCTACAATCCTATAAAACCACGACTTCAGACGATGGTTTGACTCACGAAGCGCTACCAAATTCCAAAGAAAAAGTGAAATTCGTCAAAGTAACCTATGATGATGGAGTAGTAAGCAGTGTTTCAATCAAAATAGAAGATGATAACTTATTCTACTCTACTACTACCTTGGCAGCTATCTATATTGATAATACTACCAAGTTAATTGATCATTATTCCATTGAGACAACTCAGAAGATTTGGTTTTTGGATGAGAATAACATGAAAATCGAAGGAACAATAGTCCCAAAAGATTAAGGGCTTTTCCACATTAAAAAACAAAGTAAAGGACTGGAGAAAATCTTCAGTCCTTTCTTTTTCTAATGAATTTTTGGTTACTGGCAAAATTGCGGATGATCATATTGTTTAATATGTATATCCGCTTTTCTACCAGTAAAGGGGGAAAAGCAATCTAGAATTTGTTCAAAATTATAATTAAGGCCACTCCAGCCTGTCCCGCCAGTGCGGGAGTCTTCGGTCATCGGTCTTCCGACCAGTTAAGCAAAGAATCTAAGGCAACTGGCATCATTGCGGATAATCACATTGTTTAATTATTTATCAAACATCGGAGGCCGCTTAGCTTGCCAATCGCTATTTTTTTGAATTAGATCTCCAAGCATTACCAGTTTCTCCTCTTCGAAAAGATTAGCCAACAACGTAATAGAAGTTGGGCTCCCGGATTCACTGAAACCATTTGGAAGGCAAAGCGCAGGATGGCCAGTTAAATTGGTGATCTGTAGCTGGGCTCCACCAAAACTTGGAGTAACTATTACATCGTAATCTTGCATGATTTGATGCATTTCTTCAATAAGAATAGTTCGCTGCCGTGCCGCCTGTAGGTACTCCACTGCAGGAATAAATCTAGCCGCACGAAAAGCATTAGGCCAGGCATTTTTGTGCTGGGCAACCAATTGATCATCCCAGCCTAATCTAGTCAATTCATCAAATGCTGCTGCGCCTTCCACCGAAAGCATAATTTGTATCGCTCTGGGATTTACAGAAGTTTTCAATTCTACTGGGTGCAGCTCAAATCCCTGATTTTTTAGCAGATCAAGTACACCTCGGTTGTTCTGAGACCCTGAACCATCCCCTTCAAAAAAGTCCTCGAAGTAACCAATTTTCAGCTTTTTCACGTCAGTTTTGGATGAGAAATTAAAAGCTGCTTTTATCGTGCTGGCATCCATCTCGTCCTCCCCATTGATGATAGACAAGACAATCCCGTCATCCAGCGCTGATCTCGAAATCGGCCCGATTTTATCCATAGACCAACTCAAAGCCATAGCGCCATTTTTACTGACACGTCCATAGGTGGGTCGCAAGCCAGTGACACCGTTTCTAGTGGACGGGGAAACTATCGACCCCAATGTTTCTGTACCTATAGCAAAAGGAACTAGGCCTGCACTTACCGCTGACGCAGATCCTGCAGAGGAACCGCTGGAACCCTGCTCCAGATTCCAAGGGTTTTTGGTAACACCTCCATACCATACATCTCCCATCGCCAAGGCTCCAAGTGTGAATTTGCCAACCAATACACCACCTGCATCATTCAACTTATTCACAACCGTAGCAGTCATATCGATTTCCTGATCTTTGTATGGCATAGCACCCCAAGTTGTTTTGGTACCTTTCACTGCCAAAAGGTCTTTGATTCCATAAGGAATCCCGTGAAGTGGACCTCTATATTTTCCTGCAGCCAATTCAGCATCCATCGCTTTAGCTTTTTCCAATGCAGAATCTTCAAGCAAAGAAATCAGGCATTGGAGCGTATCTGAGTAGGTTTTGATGCGATCCAAATAAATTTTTGTCAGACGTTCACTGGATATTTTCTTTGATTTAATTAGCACAGCGAGTTCGTGAACAGGCATATAGGCAATGTCAGATTCCTTTTCAGGCAGGGGCATTTCCGTGGCTAAGCCCCAGTCTAGCGGTCTCTGGGTTTGTGCAGGTTGAAAACCTTTAGGAAGGGGATTGAAAACCAAAGATGGTGCTACTGAGTTGTCTAGCTTTACTTCGCGCAAGGCTTCATACCTATTGCGTTGATTTTCTAATGCAACCCAACATGCTGTCTTTTTCTGCAGGAGTAAAAGACAAGCCAAAAATCTCGGAAGCTCCCTCTATGGAAATAGGTGTAATTTCACCGGTATTTCTACCAAGCGTGAATCCAAGAAGTAAGCATCCTGCTGCAGCGATAAGTATAAAAGCGGATGAAGAAACTGTGTTTTTTGATTCCATTGAATAGTTTTGTAATAATGTAAGTAATATGTATATCCGCTTTTCTACCAGTAAAGGGGCAAAAGCAATCTAGAATTTGTTCAAAATTATAATTGAGGCCACTCCAGCCTGTCCCGCCAGTGCGGGAGTCTTCGGTCATCGGTCTTCCGACCAGATAAGCAAAGAATCTAAGGCAACTGGCATCATTGCGGATAATCACATAATGTAATCCAAGAATGCTATGTGCATGATCAATTACCCAATATAATCAACCAATGGATCAAAATCCTTCCTTTCCTGTATTCCCAATGTCCTTTCGTGGAATTCTTCTGCTAACTGGGATGTACACCATCGCTTGGTCAGCAATTTACAGATTGATGGGCCCTTCCATTTTGACATGGCTCGCAAATGGTTCTGAAGTAAATGCTAGTCTTTCTTTAGCCTATTATGGAGGGTTTGGGATTATAGTCGGTATACTTATCTTTTTTAGTGCCTTCTATCCGATCAGCTGGGTATATCTGATTATTGCAGGAATCACTGGAAAAATTATCCTTTCAATCTGGTTTGCCTTGGGTTTTGTCCCTGATCTTGGCTGGAATAAGCGCACTGCATTCCAACTTATTTTCAATGAAATTCTCTGGCTTATTCCGCTGATTGCAGTATTCCTGAGGGGACTTCAGGTAAAAAATTATCTGGCTGAAACACAAAAATAAAAGTGAAGAAACCCTGTAACAAAAAAAGGAGGATCGTTACTGATCTTCCTTTTTCACTTCTATAGATTTTATTTTTTTATATATCCGCTTTTGTGCCAGTAAAAAGGGAAAAGCAATCTAGAATTTGTTCAAAATCATAATTGAGGTCACTTCAGCCTGTCCCGCCAAAGCGGGAGTCTTCGCTCATGGGTCTTACTACCAAGTAAGCAAAGAAGCTAAGGTGACTGGCATCTATGCGGATAATCACCTAATTTTTCTACTTAGGTAAGCAAAATCAACAGAAGTAAAATAATAATAATTGCTCCTACAGAAATGTAAACTCCACCTCCGGCACGTTTGGCTTCCTCCTTCATCTCCTTTAGCTCACTACGAACGTCCTTAATTTCTTCTTTGCTCATTTCACTAAAATCCATGGCTTTGATTTCATCCACTCTAGTTTGGATTTCGGCTAAGCGCTCTTTTTGAGCTTCTGTCAATTCTGTTTTCTCTTTTTTGGAATTATCGTCATTTGCCGGCGCTGCTACAAGCATATGAGCGGAGAATACAAGTGCGAGAATTGCGAATAATTTTTTCATAAGATTGTTTGTTTAAAGTCAGGTTTGATCTATTGTCAATATTACAGCCAAACTCTGTCGCACTATCAATGGATATAGCTAGATTTTGGATAGCTCCTTGTCTAAAATTTGTAACTTGCTTGGCTAAAACGCAGATGCCTTTTTACTATAAATTTACTTCAAATGTCCCAAAAACAGCCCTGTAAGCTTTTTTTACTCGATGCCATGGCGCTTATTTATAGAGCGCATTTTGCCTTCAGCAAAAACCCCAGAATCAACTCCAAAGGATTGAATACCGGCATCATGCTGGGCTTTACCAATACCTTACTCGAAATAATTGATAAGGAAAAACCTACCCACATTGGGGTCGCCTTCGATACCCACGCCCCAACGTTCCGCCATGTTCAGTACGAACCTTACAAAGCAAACCGCCAGGAACAGCCAGAAGATATAGCCGTGGGCATTCCTTGGGTAAAGGAAATTGTGAAGGCTTTCAACATCCCGATTTTGGAATTAGACGGCTACGAAGCTGATGATGTAATTGGCACTTTGGCCAAGCAGGCAGAGAAGGAAAACTTCACTGTTTATATGATGACGCCCGATAAGGATTATGGGCAACTTGTAGATGATCATATTTTCCTCTACAAGCCAGCCTTCATGGGAAATGGTGTGGATATCATGGGGCCAAAAGAGATCTGCGCCAAATGGGATATAGAGCATGTAGATCAAGTTCGGGACATTCTTGGCCTTATGGGAGATGCTGTGGATAACATTCCTGAAATTCCTGAAATTGGACAAAAAACCGCTGTCAAACTTCTAAAGACCTACGGCACCGTAGAAGAATTGGTGAAAAACACCGCTGATCTGAAGGGAAAGCAAAAGGAGAATGTGGAGAACTTTGCCGCGCAGGGTATTTTGTCAAAGGAACTTGCCACGATCAAATGTGATGTGCCAATTACCTACGTAAAAGAAGACCTAAAATACGAGGGAATCGACGAGGAGAAAGTTCGTGCGATTTTTACAGAGCTTGAGTTTAGAACCCTAGCTTCCAGGGTTTTCAAAGGCACAGACAAAAAAGCTGCAGTTCAGAAAAACGATCAATTAGGACTTTTCGGAGAGGCTCCAGCTGCTACAGCCTCTTCCTCACCTGCAATAGAATTTGAAGAGGAATCTGTAAACGTAGCCGAGCAAAAAGCACCGGATACTATTCACAGCAATATTCAGAATTATCATAAGGTCAAAGGCAAGGCTGAAATCTTGGAGCTTGTTGAGTATTTGGAGATTCAAAAAGAGCTTTGCTTCGATACCGAGACTACTTCCGTAAATCCAATGGAGGCTGAGTTGGTTGGAATATCCTTCGCCTATGTGACAGGGGAGGCATATTATATTCCTTGTCCAGAAAGTCGGGAGGAGACCTTAGCTATTCTTGAGTTACTGAAGCCGGTTTTTGAAAACGAAGCTATTCTGAAAATTGGCCAGAATATCAAATACGATATTTTGGTACTGAAAAATTACGATATCGAAGTCAAGGGAGTCCTTTATGACACCATGCTTGCACATTACCTGATCGATGCGGATGGCAAGCATTCCATGGATTGGCTGGCAAAGCAATACCTGAATTACGAGCCAGTTTCCATCACAGAACTGATTGGCAAAAAGGGCAAGAATCAGGGAAATATGCGTGATGTAGACGAAGATGAAGTGACTGCGTATGCTTCTGAAGATGCAGATATTACGCTGAGGTTAAAAGCAGAATTTGATCCCTTATTGAAGGAGAATAACCTGGAAAAACTGTTTGACGAGGTAGAAAATCCGCTGATCAATGTACTCGCGGATATGGAATTTGAAGGAGTTCGGATAGACATGGAAAGTCTGGCAGAAATGTCCCTTTTGTTGGAAAAAGAAAGTAAGGAGATCGAGAACACAGTCTATGAAATGGCTGGAGTTAGATTCAATCTAGCTTCTCCAAAGCAACTGGGCGAAGTGCTTTTTGATAAATTAAAACTCGATCCCAAAGCCAAGAAGACTAAAACCGGTCAATACGCTACCGGTGAAGAAGTGCTAAGCAAACTTGCACATGAGCACGAAATCATCCAGAATATTCTGGACTTTCGCCAAATGGTGAAGTTAAAATCTACCTACGTGGATGCCTTGCCGCTCTTGATCAATTCCAAAACAGGTAGAATTCACACGACCTATAACCAGTTTGTGGCTGCAACAGGCCGTCTTTCTTCCATCAATCCAAACCTTCAGAATATCCCAATCCGAACCCAGAGAGGCCGGGAAATCCGAAAGGCTTTCGTCCCAAGAGATGAAAACCACATCCTATTGGCAGCGGATTACTCTCAGATTGAATTGCGGATCATGGCGGCTTTTTCAGGCGATGAATCTATGATCGAGGCCTTCAAAAGCGGAAGAGATATTCATGCGACTACCGCTGCAAAGATCTTCCAGGTTCCCTGGAAGAAGTGACTTCAGATATGCGTAGAAAAGCCAAAACAGCCAATTTTGGGATTATTTACGGTATTTCGGCTTTTGGACTTTCACAGAGATTGTCTATTTCACGCGGTGAGGCCAAAGAGATTATTGATTCCTATTTCAAGGAATTTCCTGCTGTGAAAGAGTATATGGATGGAGCCATTGAAAAAGCCAAAACTCACGAATACGTGGAGACTATCCTCGGTCGCCGGAGATATCTTCGGGATATCAACAGTCGAAATGCAACCATGCGTGGCTTTGCGGAGCGAAATGCGATCAATGCACCAATCCAAGGATCTGCAGCCGATCTGATCAAAGTCGCCATGATCGATGTGCATCAATGGATGAAAAAGGAAAACCTCAAGTCCAAGATGATCCTTCAGGTGCATGATGAATTGGTTTTTGATGCACACAAGGATGAGGTTGAACTCCTTAAAGCCAACATACCTGGTCTGATGTCCAATGCCATCAAAATGGCCGTACCGGTAGAAGTAGAAGTTGGAACAGGCACGGATTGGCTGCAGGCGCACTAGGAGGTTGGAAGTTGAAGGTTGGAAGGTTGGAAGGTTTTAAATTCGATATTCAACGTTCGGCATTCATTATTTATAAATTGAAAGTTTTGAAAATAACTTCCAGATTAACTTGCTAGGAAAAATTCACTTCCTAATTCAATCTCCGAGGTTCCAGCAAACCTCCTAAATAGCATCTCGTAATTCCCATATCCACATGGCCAAAATAAAAACAACATTCTTCTGTCAAAACTGCGGTGCTCAAAGTCCAAAATGGCTAGGCAAATGCCCTGCTTGCGGGGAATGGAATACCTATGTGGAAGAAGTGATCCAAAAGGAGGAATCAGGGAAAGGGTCTTGGAAAACTCCAACAACAGGCACCCAAAAAAGCATCTGTACCTAAGAAAATCCAAGAAGTCAACTACGAGGAGCAACCAAGATATGTAACGGGAGATGCGGAGCTTGATCGGGTTTTGGGAGGAGGAATTGTACCGGGTTCACTGGTATTAATTGGCGGAGAACCTGGAATAGGGAAATCTACGCTGATGCTTCAGATTGCTTTGATTCTCAATACCAAAAAAATCCTCTACGTCTCCGGTGAGGAAAGCGAGGCTCAGATCAAGATGCGTGCGGATCGTATGTCTGCAAAAAACCCGGAATGCTACGTGCTTTCGGAAACAAATACCCAACAGATTTTTCAGCAAATCGAAGCGCTAAAGCCAGATTTACTGGTGATTGATTCTATCCAAACCTTGACTTCTCAGTATGTAGAATCTGCTGCAGGCTCAGTTTCCCAAGTCAGGGAATGCACTGCCGAACTCATGAAGTTTGCCAAGGAAACAGGAACTCCGGTATTCCTAATTGGTCATATCACCAAAGACGGTTCCATCGCCGGACCAAAAGTACTGGAGCATATGGTGGACACGGTTTTGCAGTTTGAGGGAGATAGACACATGAGCTATAGAATTCTGCGGACATCCAAAAACCGCTTTGGATCTACCCATGAGCTCGGTATTTATGAGATGCGAGTAGAGGGTCTCCGCCCAGTCGCCAATCCATCAGAAATCTTACTGACACAGCGGGAAGAAGTGCTAAACGGTGTGGCCATAGGCGCCATGATGGAAGGTAATCGCCCACTTCTGATCGAAATCCAATCCTTAGTCAGTCCAGCAACTTATGGGACTCCGCAGCGAAGTAGCACGGGCCATGATGCCAAGCGATTGAATATGCTACTGGCAGTATTGGAAAAGCGGGGCGGAATGCGACTTGGGCAGCAAGATGTGTTTTTGAATGTAGCAGGTGGACTAAGAGTGGATGATCCAGCACTGGATCTGGCAGTTTGCGCCTCTTTGATTTCCAGCTATGAGGATACGCCTGTTTCTGAGCAAATTTGTTTTGCGGCAGAAGTTGGTTTGGGTGGAGAAATACGGGCTGTTCACCGAATCGAAAACCGAATCGCAGAGGCTGAGAAACTAGGTTTCAAAAAAATCATTGTCTCCAAATACGCTGTGAAAGGCTTGGATCTCAGCAAATACAAAATTGAAGTCATGCCTGTAAGTAAGCTGGAGGAGGTTTATCAGAAGATTTTTTAGGAATTTCAAGTGCTAAATGGTCCTTGGAGAAAAAAGTTTGGAGCCGGTACGTCGAAAGATTAGTAAAGCACGTGGAGGGTAATAAAATCCAATGAAGTAGGATTCTGAATCACAATTAATTGCGCATATTAGCTCTATAGAAATATATACGCAACCGTTTATTTTTTTCGCTTATGATCACTTCTATAGAAATTCGAGTCTTCGGTAGGAAGATCTTACTTAAAATGCCCAAAAATGACACTGACATCCATTTTGTCAAAGGAATCACTTACGCTAGGTGGAATCAAAATCAATTCGTTTGGGAAGTACCGCATTATTCAGGCAACTTAGAAAAGTTAAAGGCCTATTTTGGAGATAGAATAACTCTTATAGAAAAAGATGAGGTAATTAATTTAAATCATGTGGCAAAACCCACAATTGAAAAAGACGAGATTTTAATAATACAAACTCAAAAGAACCGCCTTAAACTACTATTTGCGTATGTTCCAGAATTAATAAAGCATATAAAAACCATTCCTTATTCAATCTGGGATACCAAAAATAAGTGGTGGACAATACCCTATAGTGAACAATTCCTTGGAGAAATAAGTCAAGTTGCGAAGCGCCTTGGCCTTAAAATTACTTTTGAAAAAGAACCTCCCAAGAAACAAGGGATCAATAAGTTGAAACGTAAAGAGGCAGCCTATTACAAAACATGCCCAGATACCTATTTAAACAAGCTCCAAGAGCTACGCTATAGCGAAAACACTGTGAAAAGCTACGTTCCGCTTTTTGAAGAATTTATAAATAATTTTCCAAAAGAAGATCTTGACTCATTAAATGATAGACATGTGATGGAGTTTTCAAGATTTTTAGTGACAGAAAGAAAGGTATCTACCTCATATCAAAATCAGGCGATTAATGCTATCAAATTTTATTTTGAGAAGGTATTAGGAGGAAAAAGAAAGTTGTATTTTGTGGAGCGTCCAAGGCAGGAACAGACGCTTCCTACAGTATGCAGTGAAGAAGAAATCAAACAAATATTATCTGGCATCCAAAACATCAAACATAAAGCCATTTTGAGCACTATTTACTCGGCAGGATTGAGGATCAGCGAGCTGATCAACCTTCCCATAAATGCGATAGATTCGGATCGAATGCAGATCTATGTAGAAAATGCTAAAGGAAACAAAGACAGGTACACGATCCTGTCCAAGAAATTATTGGAGCTTTTACGAGAATATTTCAAGAAAGAAAGGCCTCACTATTGGTTATTTGAAGGAGCGGGAAGCACCAAGGAAAAACCTGTTCAATACACATCGCGAAGTATCCAGCAGATTTTGAAGAAGGCGTTAAGTAAGACCAAGATAACCAAGCATGTCACAGTCCACACGCTAAGGCATAGTTTCGCTACTCATTTATTGGAAAATGGGACTGATCTTAGGTACATACAGAGTCTTCTAGGACACAGCAATTCCAAAGCGACGGAAGTCTACACCCATATTACAACCAAGGGATTTAGCCAGATCATCTCTCCATTAGACAAATTGGATATATAAAATATATACGAAACTAGTTGCGTATAGCGACTCGTTGTAGAGCATTTATAACCACATGAAAAACTTGGACATCTTTCAAATCAAAGCTCAACTCAATAGAGGAAAAAGTGTTGAACAGTTTTTAGGAACTGGCAAAAGTGGTGAACACGAAATACTGAAATGGATTGAAATAAGACCTGAAAAGGAATCATTCATTCTTGTTTATCACGAAGTGTTTAATGACTCTGACGAAGGAATTGAAAGCATTTACAACTATTCTTATGTTGCACCAGATGACCTTTATGGAAAGGATATAACTGAATTAAAAAGCGTTGAGGAAATTCTTAACAAAGCTCAATCTATATTTGGGAATGGCAATTTCTATAATGAAGGATTTTTAGACGAAATCATAAAATAAAACGCTCTACAACAAGAAATAAAATTCAAGCGGGGTTTGTGGATTAATCATGTTTATCTTTCTCATTCAAATTTCGTCACGATTGACTGCGCTTCGCTTCGTCTTCCCGCTCGAAATTTTATTTAATCGTTGTAGTGCATTTAATTCCACGACCAATGAAGATTCTTTTGAATATTTTGTTTCTTTCTCTTTTACTCGGCTCCTGCAAAAAAGAGGAAATAAACGTTGAGGAAAAATTGGTTAACGATATTTTGTTTTCAATCATAAGTGACAATAGCGAGTTATTTGATTCGCGATGTAAAATGATTGATGGATTTACCAATAGATTCGCAGCGCCATCTGTTAATTACGATTCGGATTCAACATTTGCAGGTTCAGTCTCGGATTTGTTCGACAGCGATGAGATTGAATATTTGATAGGACAAAGAAGAAATACAGAGAAATTTAGATTAAAAACAAAGGATTTTAAAAAGACATTTGACTTAATTGAAGAGGCTGGTTTTGATACGTTATTGACTGCTGTTGAATATTCAATAAATACGGATACACCGCTTAATTATTGGGATGAATTTGATTCTAAGTTTGGTTGCATTCAAGGTTTTTCAAAACCTCTGATTTCAAAAGACCAGAAAACTGTAATAATAAAATATTACCAATTATCAGGACCACATTCTGCGGGAGGATTTACTAAAATCTTTAGATTAGTTGATGAAAAATGGATTGAAATAAAGCAGATTGATCACTGGATTAGTTAACTAAATAAAAACGCACTACAACAAAAAATAAACACAATGCTAGGTTCGGTTATAACTTTCAGCTCGCGTCTTTCGGCATTTCGTCAGGTCCTATCGGACACTGACGCATTTGAAAGCCGCACTGTTTTTATTTAGTCGTTACCAGCAATGATCTTCAAAGCGCGATCTATTGTTTCTTAATTAGGAAACATATATCTTTACTTCAAAAACGAACGGTGAAGGAAAAGTTTCGAGTAGAGTTCATGGAGGAGGCTGTTAACTTTTTAGATGACGTGGATGAAAAATCCAGAGAGAAGATTCTCTTCAATATTTGAAAGTCTAGGCAAATAAATGACAAAGAACTTTTCAAAAAATTGAAGGGTGAAATTTGGGAATTTCGAACGTTGTATCAGAAAACCTACTTCCGACTTTTTGCTTTTTGGGACAAGTCTGACAGCCAAGATACTGTGGTCATTTCCACGCATGGACTGATCAAGAAAACTGGAAAAATACCGAACTCCGAAATTGAAAAAGCTGAACGTTTGAGAATAAATTATTTTGAGAGCAAGCAAAAAAGAAAGCCATGAAGACATATTCACTTGAGGAACTAACAGACAAACACGTTGGAAAAAAAGGAACGCCAAAGCGAGATGCGTTTGAGTATGAACTCCGAATGGACTTATTAGGGCAGGCCATCAAGGATGCTCGTAAAGAGCGCAACTTAACACAGGAGCAACTTGGTGAACTAGTTGGAGTTAAGAAAGCACAAATTTCCAAACTAGAGAACAGTCTAACAGATGTCCCCATTTGAAACCATCATCAAAGTATTCCGAGCATTGAATGCCAAAATCGACTTTAACGTCGAACTTCTTAACCCGACGGATGGAAATGGGTAAATGCTGGTAATCGAGTAGACGGCCGTGAGCCATAAGCCCACAGCCAGTCCCGATTTACGGGAGTGCGCCTCTCACACCACTCCTGCACGTGCGGGATACGGGTCTTCCCGAAGTATCGGGACAGGCAGTATACGGCGGTTCACTGAATCTCAGGCTTTGATTTAGAGCAATAGTCCAGCATACTTAGATAACCTTTTCTTCTCAGCCTTGAAAGTGTGATTGTCGTCACCAGTATTGGACTTTGAGCCACAGCCCAGCCTCCTTTTCTGCCTCCCCACATTCTGGCTCTTTCGCTAAAAATGTCCTAAGGGACAATTTCTTAACGCTCAGCCCTTCCATGCATAGGAATGGTCTTGATCCACTCCCAATCTGATCAGGTTTTTACGTTTTCGCTCAGGCTTTTTCTCCACCGCGGCGGACCAGATGCAATATCGGAGACGGTTTCTTAACCACTCATCGAGTGATTTCAGTTTGGCTGTGATACTGGCGAGACGATAATTGTTTATCCAGCCCCTACACGCTATCTCTCTGTACATCCAAGATCAGAATAATCTTAAACTAGAAAAATTAGATTCTAGTCCTTTTGCCCAATTATCACTGAAGATCGCGTATTGGTCAAATAGAACCACCAAACTTGCCATTAATCAATAAATTCGCCCCTAGTCTAATTTTCAAAATAACGCTTGAATCTACCCCTATGAGATATTTTGCCCTCAGTCTATTTTTTGTCTTTTCATCCAATTTATTTGCTCAGGATAGAACTGCTGCAGACAAGCCCAATGTAATCATCATCCTTACCGACGATCAGGGATATGCAGATGTGGGCTTCAACGGCAGCACAGAAATCCCAACCCCGGGAATTGATCGAATTGCAAAAAATGGGGTAGTATTTACTTCCGGCTACGTTTCTTATGCAGTTTGTGGGCCTAGCAGAGCGGGCTTGCTTACTGGCAGATATCAGGACAAATTTGGCTTCGCAAAAAACCCGTTGATGGCTCCGAAGGATTCACTGATGGGGCTTCCTCTCAGCGAGGAGACCCTAGGCGCCGCCATGAAAAAAGCAGGATATGCCACGGTTGCTTTTGGAAAATGGCATATGGGGGTTCACCCGACTTTAAGGCCAAATAAAAGAGGATTTGATGAATTTTATGGATTTCTCAGCGGTGGACATAGGTACTTTCCTGAGGACTTTACCTTGCAGGATATAGAGCAATCCAAATCCCAATACGATGCCTATAATACCAAATTGCTCAGAAATACCGAGCGGGTAGAAGAGACAGAATACCTCACGGATGCCTTGTCCCGAGAAGCTGTTGATTTCGTCGAAAGACACCAGAAAGAACCGTTCTTCATGTATCTAGCTTACAATGCACCACATGCACCTATGGAGGCTACAGAGAAGTATCTCAACCGGTTTTTGCACATCAAAGACATCAAGCGTAGAACCTATGCTGCCATGGTAAGTGCGGTGGATGACGGGGTTGGTGCTTTGTTGGATAAACTGGAAGAATTGGAGCTAGATGACAATACCTTGGTTTTCTTTTTATCTGATAATGGCGGACCTACCGCACATAACGCTGCTGACAATGCTCCTCTACGCGGTTTCAAGGGTGATTTCTTTGAAGGTGGAGTACGCGTTCCTTTTGCGGTACAGTGGAAAGGTGTCATTCCTGAGGGCATCAGGTATGACAATCCTGTGATCTCTCTGGACATATTCTCCACCGCTGTTGCTCTGGCTAAAGTGACTCCTAAAAACGAACTGGATGGAGTGAATCTGATTCCTTACCTGACTGGTGAAAACAATGGAATTCCGCATCAAGAGCTTTATTGGAGAAATTACGACACACAGAAATTTGCGATCCGGACAATAGACAGCAAGCAAATCCTAAAGAAGGATGAAACTTATCTTTTTGATATCCAAAAGGATATCGCTGAAAAAATAAATTTAGCTGCTACTCAGGCAGAGCGGGTCAAAGCATTGGAAAATATGATCAAAACCTGGGAAAAGTCCTTAATGGATCCAATTTTCATGGGTTTGTCAGAAGACAAAAAATACTCAGAACTACATCCTGATCGGTTTAATAAGTAGTCAGTATTCCTGTCTAGCTGGTTGCGACCAAATTTCCTATGATTCAAAGCGGAACTGATCGAGTAGAGATGACCGAAGTAACTTCAAAGCATATCCTCAGTTTTCGCTAGATCTCTCAAAGTTGGATGGAGGACTCTATCATCACCTGCTCTAGAAAAGACTCATCGTGGGAAACCACGAGCAATGTACCCTGATATTCGTTGATGGCAGCGGTGAGTATTTCGATGTTTTGGATGTCCAGGTTATTGGTCGGTTCATCCAAAATGATCATATCCGGTGCATGACTGCTGATCGTAAGGCAGCAGAGCATGAGTCGCATGCGTTCTCCTCCACTAAGCACGCTACAGGATTTACTCCAATCTTCTTTAGTGAAAAGAAACCGATTTAGCCTGATTTTGACTTCATGTTCTTTCAGTTCGGAGGAATTATATCGCTCTGCTTGCTCGTAAACACATAAGTTATTGTCTATCAAGGAATAATCCTGATCGATGTAAACAGCATTTATTTCAGCTCGGAATAGTTTACCGATCTGAGGATTTAATTCTCCCAATATAAGCTTGATCAACGTAGTTTTTCCAGAGCCATTTTGTCCCTTCAGGGCAATTCTCTCACCACTTGTAATCTGAAAATCCAGGTTAGTTTTCCACAGGTTCTGCGCATGGTATGCGAAATTCATGTAATCTGCAGTAATGAGCACTTTGCCTCTGTGTAACTTAGCATTGTCAAAGCCAAACTTCATTTTATCGATGTCCGGCAACTCTTTTCTCAATTCCTGCAATTCCTGAGAAATCCCTCCAATTTTCTCAGTATGGACATTTTTGATTTTTGAAGTACTCTTTTCTGCGTTGTTTCGAAGCGTGTTCATCATGATCGTCGCAATTCCAGCTTTCTCCTGCTTTTTCTTGCCTCGGGCATCCAACTTTTGCTGTCTTTCTATTGTTTCCCGCTCTTTCTCTTTGGCCTTTCGCAACGCCTTTTCCTTGCTTTTTACATCATGGTCGAGGGCAGCAAGTTCCTGCTGTTTTTGCGAAGCGTAGAAATCATAATTCCCTCCATAGGTGTGGATACCTCTTCGGGTGAGTTCGCATACAGTATCCAGCAGGTTCAGCAGTTTCCGATCATGACTGACTAGCAATAAGGCATTGGAAGTGGAGGAAATATAATTGTAGAGCAGATTTCTGGATTCCGTGTCAAGATGATTGCTCGGCTCATCAAGCAGCACCAGATCAGGCTTATGAATCGCAATCCCAGCCAGAAAAACCTTAGTTTTTTGCCCCCCACTGAGGTTTTCAAGTTTTTCTGAAAGATCAAATTCTGAAATTTGCCAATACGCCAGCGCTTCTTTACATCGCTCTTCTACAGTCCAATCGTCGTCAAGCAAAAGCAAATTGCTTTCAGTCGCTTTTCCATCGAGAATTTCATGAAAGGCCGTGAGTTTTTCGGAAATTCCCAGAGCCTGAGCTATGGTGAGATGATTGAACTGCCCGAAAATCTGAGGTATATAATAAGGTTGGGATTCTATTATCAACTGCCCGTCTGAGGATGCGATTTCCTGAGCAATGATTCGCAAAAGGGTTGATTTTCCCACACCGTTATTTCCAATTAAGGCAACTTTTTGGTGTTGATTAAGGGTAAGGTTGATGTTTTCAAACAACAAATCCTTATTGGGATGTATATAGGTGATGTTCTGTAAAATGAGCATAATTTCTCTTTGAAGATTAAACAAACAGCGTTGCCAAGAGGCTGGATTGCTGTATTTATAGTCAGAAAGAAATTAGATTTCACATAGTGATTGTGCGGGAATGAGGTGCAAATATAGTGGAAAGGTATAGACAGTAAAAATGGGGATAGAATTTCTAAAGGTGAATTCTCTCCATATCAAACGGAGTTAAAAGTAAAAATCCTGTGACGATTTTCATCTCCAAACTCTCCTTTCGAATTTCTCACTAGAAAACATTTTCGTATAACTTGGAGAGTCAAATTTAATCGTCATGCCCATTGTCCCTTTGCTAATCATCCTATTCACAGTATATCAGAATCCTTCTAAAATTGAGGCGGCTGAGTATTCATTGCATACTAATGACACGCTCAGATACGCCAACCCTGTCTTTGAACCGGTGCTTGCAGACCCAACAGTCATTCAGGTTGGCGCGGAATTCTATGCGTATGGCACAGAGGATAATTGGGGTGAAGAGGGAGGCTATTACTTGGTTCCTGTGATCAAGTCGAAAGACCTGATAAACTGGGAATTGCTAGGCAACTCTATGGACAAAAAGCCTGAATGGAAAGAAAGAGGAGGCATTTGGGCACCGGACGTCACACAAGTCGGGGAGCAGTTTTACATGTACTATTCCTTTTCCACTTGGGGAGATCCAAACCCAGGTGTGGGATTGGCAATAGCTGAAAGGCCGGAAGGTCCATTTGTAGATGAAGGGAAAGTTTTTGACTCAAAGGAAATTGGTGTCGCTAATTCAATTGACCCTTTTTATATAGAACAAGGCGGGAAGAAATACCTAGCCTGGGGAAGTTTCCATGGTTTGTACATGACTGAATTGACTGCTGATGGCAAAAAGCCTCACGGACAAAAAATCCAACTTGCAGGTAATCATCTGGAAGCAGCCTATATCTATGAGAAAAATGGATTTTACTATCTTTTTGGTTCTGCTGGGACTTGCTGCGAAGGAGCAAATAGCACGTACAAAGTTCTTGTGGGACGATCTGAGAATCTGGAAGGACCTTATTTTGATCAGCAGGGTAATAGTATGCTAGATGCTGACTCTGGAACATTGGTGGTAGGTCCAAATACAAGCGGAATTGGCTATGCCGGCCCAGGACACAATGCTGAAATCATCACAGACGCAGAAGGTCAGGATTGGCTACTGTATCATGGGATGGCCAAGCAAAAACCAAAACTCAATAATGGGACTAACAGAAGAACTTTGCTATTGGACAAGATTAGCTGGAAAGAAGGATGGCCCACTATTAAAAATTTTGAACCAAGCATCACCTCACAAAAAGCACCAGTTTGGAAGTAGAGTTTTTTATAGTCTCCTAGGTATGAGGGAGTATAATTTCCTATAGGAATTATAGACTTTTAGATATTGCCCTCAAAAATAAAGTGCTTTTTAGATTTTGATTACTACCTTGCTAGCTAGAGTCAAATCTATTTTTAATAACAAAAACCCAAACCTATTATGAAAAAGACCTACACTAGAAACACAACTAAGATCAAACCTAGTTTGAAGCAAGGCGTTGCACTTTCGGGAACATTTATTGTCCCAAAACCTGCTAAAAATGTTAAAAAACCGCTTTAAATCAACGCTTGCACTTATTTTCTGTGCAGCACTGATTTCTTGTACCTCTGGAATAAGATCCAATAACTCGGTCACAATCGTCGACCGAATCCCCACAGAAAACACAAATCAATTTTACATCAGCAACCGGGCGCCTTTGGCGCCCAGTGCGCTGATTAAGCTTCCCGTAGGTGCTGTGAAGCCAGAGGGATTTTTAAAAGAATACCTCATTCGCCAGAAAAATGGCCTTACTGGTAACCTAGGAGAAATTTCCGCTTGGCTTCAAAAAGAAAATAACGCCTGGCTCTCTAAAGATGGCAGTGGAGAATGGGGCTGGGAAGAAGTGCCCTATTGGCTGAAAGGATACGCCAACATCGGCTACATCATGGAGGACCAAGCCATGATCGATGAATCCATGATCTGGCTGGAATCTGTGCTTACCAGTCAGCGGGAAAATGGTGATTTTGGACCCAAACTTATGGATGGAGATCATCCGGATTTCTGGGCGAAGATGATCATGCTTTACTGTCTACAATCGTACTACGAGCATTCACAGGATGAGCGCGTGATCACGCTCATGACCAATTATTTCAAATATGAACTGACAGTTCCTGATAAGGAATTCCTCGAAGGATATTGGCAAAGATTACGTGGGGGAGATAATCTTCACAGCGTGATTTGGCTTTACAACCGCACAAGAGACGATTTTTTATTAGAACTAGCTGAAAAAATCCACCAGAAGACTTCCGATTGGGGAGGTAGGGATCTGCCTTTAGAACAGGTGAAAAATTATTATGAGGTGCGTGATGGAGGCGAAGTTCCTGATTGGTATCGCGATCAAGTCGATTGGCACAATGTAAACCATGCGCAGGCATTCCGCGAACCAGCTCAATATTATCTACTGACCAAGAACGAGAAAGACCTTCAGGCCACTTATGAAAATTTCAACATCATCCGTGAGCATTTCGGTCAGGTTCCTGGCGGCATGTTTGGCTCTGATGAAAATGCAAGACCGGGATATGCGGATCCGCGTCAAGGCGTAGAAACCTGTGGAATGGTGGAGCAGATGAATTCCGATGAGCATTTACTAAGAATAACTGGAGATCCCTTCTGGGCAGATCATGCAGAAGAAGTTGCGTTTAACACATATCCGGCAGCTGTGATGCCTGACTTCAAGGCCTTGCATTACATCACTTCACCAAATATGGTTTTGCTGGATGCTGAGAATCATTCACCAGGAATTGCTAACTCTGGCCCATTCCTGATGATGAATCCTTTCAGTTCTCGTTGCTGCCAGCATAATCATGCGCAAGGCTGGCCCTATTTTATAGAAAATCTATGGATGGCCACTCCTGATAATGGTGTCGTAGCGGCAATGTATGGAGCTAGCAAAGTGGAAGTGAAAGTTGGAGATGGAACAATTGTAAACATCGAAGAAACAACGCATTACCCATTCGAAGAGGAAATCAAGTTTGCGCTGAGCACAGCAAAAGCAGTAGACTTCCCTCTTTATTTACGTATTCCTGCATGGGCAAAAGGAGCTTCCATTTCCATCAATGGAGAAGTAGTGAAAGAAAATATTTCCGGAATCGGCTATGCTAAAATCAGCCGAACTTGGACTCAACGGTGATCAAATTTCGCTTTCGCTTCCAATGGAAATCGAAACCAAAACTTGGGAGAAAAACAGCAATAGTCTGAGCGTAAGCAGAGGTCCTTTGACCTATTCATTAAAAATCAGAGAGAAGTATTTCAAAAAAGACAGTGAGGAAACGGCCCAATGGGATTCCAAGTGGCAGAAAGGCGCGGACACGAAGAAGTGGCCGTCTTGGGAAATTCATCCGGTAACGGATTGGAACTACAGTTTGGTAGTGGACGAGAATGATCCTGTATCCTCTTTCGAAGTAATGGAAGGACATTGGCCAAAATCTGATTTCCCATTCTCTCTGGAGGAAGTTCCAATTAAAATCGTAGCAAAAGCCCGTCAGATTCCCGAATGGCAATTAGATCAATATGGCCTTGTGGGAGAATTGAAGGATCTTCCAAAGATTTCCGATCAGCCCATAGTAGATGTAACACTAGTTCCAATGGGTGCAGCGAGATTAAGAATTACCGCATTTCCTCAATTAAAAAATAACCCAAAAATCAATGAATAGGCTGATACCCTCATCTAAAATTATCGCACTACTTTTCCTAATTATTGGATTTTCCAATATCGGATTAGCTCAAACACAATCCTTTTTTAACCCTGTGTTGGCAGGCGATCGCCCAGATCCAACAGTGGTGAAGGTTGACAAATACTATTACGCTTCTGCTACATCTAACGAGTGGGCGCCACTTTTTCCAATCTTCAAATCCGATGATTTGGTGAATTGGGAGCTGGTAAACTATGTTTTTCCAGATGGAGCTCCAGATTGGGCAAAGAATAACTTCTGGGCTCCCGAGCTTTCGTATGATGAGGAGCAAAATAAAATCTACGCTTACTATACTGCCCGAGATAAAGAAAGCAATAGGCTTTCCGTCGCAGTAGCTAGCGCAGATTCGCCGGAAGGAAAATTTAAAGATCATGGCCCACTTGTCGCTCAGGAATATGGATCTATCGATGCTTTTGAAACGCGGGATGAAAATGGGAAACTCTATGTCCTTTGGAAGGAAGATGGAAATAGCAAAGGCCAAAAAACTCCAATATGGGCTCAGGAAGTGAACGGGGAACGCACCAAACTGATCGGTGAGAAGCATGAGCTTTTCCACAATGATCAGGATTGGGAAGGTGGTTTGGTAGAAGGCATTGCCATTTTCAGAAAGAACGGCTATTTCTATGCGACTTATTCTGCTCGTGGTTGCTGCGAAATCTCCTGTGACTATGTAACTGGCGTAGCACGAAGTAAAACACTTCTGGGACCATGGGAAAAATACGATATGAATCCAGTCATCAAGGATAATGAGAACTGGAAATGCCCTGGACACGGAACCGTAGTCGAGAAAGATGGAGAGCTTTGGTTATTAAACCATGCTTATAATCAGGAGGGGTCTGTTTATGTAGGTCGGCAAGGAGTTTTGCAAAAAGTAGAATGGACAGCTGATGAATGGCCAGTTTTCGCAAACGATGAAAAATACGAGCGTAGCAAAGCTTCCTTGGAATTTAATGACGATTTTAAAAAGCGACTGGATCCAGTTTGGCAATGGCGTGTTACTCAGGATATTCAGTATGAAACCGGTAAAAAAGGTCTGAGACTACAGGCTTCTGAGGAAAATGAAACGCTGGGAACTCTATTGGTTCAAGGCACAAAATCTCTGGATTATCAATACGAAGCAACAGTGATTCCTGACGGGAATGCTGCAGCCGGATTAGCGGTAATTGGTGGTGCTAATAATGGCTTCGGTGCTCCTCCTGCAGGAATGGGCATTTCTGTAAAGGGAAACCAGCTGATCCTTTGGGAAACGATCAACCAGAAGACTAGAGAAATTGCCAAACTGGCGATTCCAGACAGCAAAGAAGTCAAATTAGTTTTAAGCATGGAAGATGGCTACAAAATGACTACTTCGGCCCTTGTGGATGGAAAAGCAATTCAAATTGGCGAGACACAAGACGTGAAGCATCTTGTGCCTTGGGGCATGGGATTCCGCCTTGGATTAGTAGCCAAAGGACCAACAGATTCTTATGCCCATTTCAAGGAAGTGAAGATTTATTGAAATAGTTGTAAAAAGTATCATGTACAAAGTACAAAGTACCATAAACTAAACGAATAGATTTTACCCCATAATTAGAAACTGATAAACCTATATATATGAAAAATACCCTCTTAATTGGCGCTTGCCTGCTTTTTGCCCTGCAAATTGCGACAGCACAAACTAGTCAATACAAGCCTGTCGAAGGAAAAATAATGACTGAGTGGGCATCTGAGGTCACCCCAGAAAATGTCCATCAGGTATACCCACGCCCTCAAATGACCCGCGAAAATTGGGTGAATCTAAACGGGCTTTGGGACTATGCTATCAAACCAAAAGGTCAGTCAGCTCCAACAAGTTTCGACGGGGAAATCCTCGTGCCATTCGCTGTGGAATCAGCCCTTTCTGGAGTTGGGAAAACTGTAGGCAAGGACAATGAACTTTGGTACAACACCACTTTTACCACTCCAAAGAAATCAAGCAAAGACAAGGTTTTATTGCACTTCGGAGCATCAGATTGGGAGACGGAAGTATTTGTCAATGGCCAAAGTATTGGAATTCACAAGGGTGGATATGATCCTTTTGATTTCGATATCACAGAGCATTTGAAATCTGGTAAAACACAGAATTTGCAAGTTCGCGTATGGGATCCAAGTGATGACGGACCTCAGCCACGTGGTAAGCAGATCAATAATCCTCATGGGATCTGGTACACTCCTGTGACTGGCATCTGGCAAACTGTATGGTTAGAAACTGTACCTGCAGCCTATATATCTGGCTTGAGAAATGCATCGGATATTAAAAGCAGTCAGATAATGGTAACTCCGGAAATTTCAGGAGCAGCCGCTGGCCAGCAAGTCAAAGTATCTGCTTGGAAAGATGGAACAATGCTCGCTGAGCAAACCATTTCTCCTACCCAAACGGCTAAGTTGGCTATCAAGGATGCGCAGCTTTGGGCGCCTGGAAATCCAGTTCTCTATGATTTGAAAGTAGAACTAGTAGATGGGAAAAAAGTAATTGATGCAGTTGGAAGCTATGCGGCTTTGAGAGAAATCAGCATGGCTCCCGATGAAAACGGAATTCAGCGAATGATGCTGAATGGTGAGTTTTTATTCCAATATGGACCGCTTGATCAAGGCTGGTTTCCTGACGGATTGTACACAGCGCCAAGTCATGAAGCGATGGTTTTTGACATTCAAAAGACTCAGGATATGGGCTTCAATATGATCAGAAAACACGTGAAAGTGGAGCCTGCAACTTGGTATCATGCCTGTGACAAAATGGGAATGCTGGTGTGGCAGGATATGCCTAGCGGAGACATGGGAAATGGTTGGGAGATGAAGCTTGCCGTGTTGGGAAGCGGAACAGACCGTGACAGAACGCCAGAGTCTGAGGCGATTTTCAGGGAAGAATGGAAAGAGATCATGGATGATTTCTATAATTTCCCTTCGATTGTGGTTTGGGTACCTTTCAATGAAGCTTGGGGTCAGTTCAAAACCAAAGAAATCTCTGAGTGGACAAAAAACCATGATCCTTCACGGTTGGTGAATAGTGCAAGTGGTGGAAACTTTGAAATGGAAGGGACGAAGATAGCCGGAGACATCATCGATTTGCACAATTATCCAGATGCAAAAATGCCAGCACCGGGGATTTATGGAAAAGATAATATCTTGGTGCTTGGAGAGTTTGGTGGATTGGGACTTCCAGTGGATGGGCACGTTTGGCAGCAGAAAGACAATTGGGGCTATCAGAGTTTCAAAAATCAAGATGAGCTTTACGATCGCTATGCAGGGCTGATGACTAGATTAGGGGAATTGATAGAAGCAGGTCTTTCGGCAGCAGTGTATACCCAGACTACCGATGTGGAAGTGGAGACTAATGGACTGATGACTTACGATAGAAAGGTCATCAAATTCGATGTTTCTAAGATGAAAAGCATACATTCACCTTTATATAAAAAGTGAGCAAAATGAAGAATCATTTCAATAAAGTACTTGGCGCTACCGCGCTGGGTATTTTACTTTACAGCTGCGATAGCAAACCAAAAGAAGAAATTAAAGTCGAGGACACTGTAGAAGAGCAGGTTTTCGGCACAACTTTTCAAAATAAAAAAGTGGAAACATACGAGATCAAGAATGCCAATGGCATGAAAATGAAAGTCACCAACTTTGGTGCACGGGTTACCAATCTTTGGGTTCCTGATAAGGATGGAAATCTGGTAGACGTAGTTCTAGGATTTGAGACGTTAGATGAATATCTGGAGAGTGGTGAGAAATACTTCGGTGCTGCGATTGGTCGCTACGGCAATAGAATTGCAAATGGAAAATTCACGCTGGACGGAGTAGAGTACACTTTGCCTCAGAATAATAATGGACAAACACTTCACGGCGGTCCAGGCGGAATGGATTATGTCATTTGGGATGTGGAGAAATCCGGAGAAAATGGCTTGATCTTCAGCTACACTTCACCAGATGGAGAAGAAGGCTTCCCTGGAGAGCTGAAAGTGAAAATGATCTACACGCTGACAGATGACAATGAATTCAAAGTCACATATGAAGCGGAAACTGATAAAGCCACTCCCGTGAATTTGACTCACCATTCCTTTTTCAACCTTAATGGTGCAGGAAATGGAAATGTGCTGGATCATACACTTCAACTGAATGCGAGTGAATACACACCGGTGAATGAGGTGCTAATTCCAACTGGTGAAGTGGCATCCGTGAAAGAAACACCTTTTGATTTTACTGATCCAACCACAATTGGCGAAAGAATAAACCAAGAAAATCAGCAATTGAAATTCGGCGGTGGATATGACCACAACTGGGTGCTGGACAAAACTGGAAATGACTTGTCTCAAGCGGCAGTAATTTCTTCGCCTCAAACAGGTATAGAAATGGAAGTTTGGACTACCGAGCCAGCGATCCAATTCTACAGCGGTAATTTCCTAGATGGCTCAGTCACAGGAAAAGGAGGAAAAGTCTATGAACTGAGATCTGCATTCTGCTTGGAAACCCAGCATTATCCTGATTCTCCGAACCAACCGAATTTCCCGTCAACGATCTTGAAACCGGGAGAAAAATATGAACAAACTTGTATCTATAAGTTTGGAACGAAATAAAAGCAGAAAGCCATCCTCAGAAATGGGGATGGCTTTTTTAGTTTTTTTTAAACCGCTAAGGACACAAAGAAAGCACACAGCTGAGATATCGTATGCCTAGTCCTGACTTATGCAGACAAAGCTAATTATTTCCATTTTTAACCACATATTCAAATACAGTTTTAGAAATCCCCGCCAACTGCTCAGTTCCGGCATTAAAATCCTGTAAATTTTTCGAAAGAAGCACAAGCACATACGATCTTCCATCTGGTAAATAGACAATTCCGGCATCATGATGAACGCCAGTTATTGATCCTGTTTTATGAGCAACGCTCACTGTTTTCGGTAGGTAAAAAGGAATGATTTCGTTGAATTGCTGATCTTTCATTATCGCGATCATCTTTTCACAATCCTCCTTAGTCCCAGCCGTATGTTGAGCGATTGCTTTCATAATCTGCAACAAATCATTCGCAGTAGTAGAATTGCTCAATCCTAACTCGTAAGCTTTAGTATCCTCCACTCCTCTTAGCACCTCAATTTTATCAGCTCCCAAGTCACGCATCGTGGCAGTTACATTTTTTGCACCTACCAATTCAATCAGGACATTAGTGGCCAAATTACTGCTTACGGTGATCATGGGATACATCAAATCTGTGAGAGCTACGGTCGTTCCGATCTTACTATAAATCACATCATCACTATCTACTCCGATATCCATACTGTATAACCTGCTATCAACTATACTTCTGAATTCATTCTTAAGCAAAATCGAATCACTCAAATCGATTTTACCTGCATGCTGCTGTTTAAACAGCTCAATCATCACAGGTACTTTCATCGTGCTGGCAGCGTGAAATTCTTCACTGGCATTGATCAACAAACTATCTGATGGATCTGACAAATTGTAAAACGCTACTGCGACATCGCCTTGAATGGAGTCAAGCTGAGCCTGAATGGTAGTTTTCAGACCTTCCTTTTTGGATACTTTCTCTTTACAGGAAATAAGAAAACAAAAGGCTAGAAAGAAGGTAAGAGTTATCCGCATGGTGGTTTTCAGATTCATAGATATTAAAATAAATCTCAAGTTAAGGGTTCGAATTGGTTAATTTCGTCACTTCATATCCTTCCATTACCTTTTCGAATGTTGAGATCTTCTTTCTCACTTCCTTCGGCAAACTCAATTTCTGAAGTGGCGTTTGTTCTAATGGATCACTTGTCATGGAGTATATTCTACCGTCTCCATAGAGCTTCCATTCGGTATTTTGCACGTAGGTAGCATTTTCAAACTTCCCCCAGTTTGGTGCATAGTAACAGTAAATCCAGTCTCGCTTCAGAGAATTTTCCCCAATTAACTGCGAATAAAAGCTCAATCCATCAGTTTGAATAGCACCTGAGTTCTGATAATTAACGGTTTCCAAAAGTGTAGGCAAAAAGTCAGAGAAGTCAATCAGGTTGTCATTTATACTTTCCGGCTTGATTTTCCCTTTCCAGTTTGCAATGAAAGGAACATGGGTGCCAGCAGTAGTAGTATAACCTTTGTCTCCTTTGATGGAAGTACCAAGTTGAGAGCTAGTTACTTTTCTATCTGTACCATTATCTCCCACGAAGAGTATCAAAGTATTTTCTCGGATGCCGAGCTCTTCGGTTTTCGCTACAATTGAACCAACCAACTTGTCCATGTAGTTCACCATTTCTCCGAAGTAAATCGGGTCATTGATTTTGGATTTGGAATCAAAGTCTTCAAAACCTGGATTTGATGGAGTTGGTACAAATGGGTCATGAGTGATCGCCATCGGATAATAGATGAAGAATGGCTCTTCCTTATTTTTCTCCATGAAAAGGTTAACCTGCTCGGTAAAAAGATCCGGTCCATATTTACCGGTATAGGTTTGGGTGCCTGAATTTGAGCTAATCAGAGGATCTTTGTATCTGCTGCCAAGCTCTTTGATTTGCCACAAAAAATACTCGTCAAATCCGGCTTCTTCAGGAAGCGACCCTATTTTTCCGCCTGCCAACTCTTGCTGATTTTCATTTCCATAAAGCTGCCATTTGCCAGCAATGAAGGTTTTATATCCAGCTTCTTTCAAATAATCAGCGAATGTAAGTTCGTGAGGATCCAGCAATCCAAAGCCTATGTAATTTCTGAAATTGTATTTGCCTGTCATGATTTGCACTCGGGATGGAGTACATAGCGGCATGGAATAGGTCTGCGTGAAGTTCATTCCTTCTGCTGCCAGCCTATCCAGATTGGGCGTGTAATAATCATCAGATCCATTAATTCCCAATGTTTCAAAACCCAAGTCATCAGCCATGATCAGGATGATATTTGGAGAACGTTGCGCCTTTGCCTGAAAGCAAAAACAAAAAGTGACTAAACTGATCCGTATAAATGAGCTGATTTTCATGATGGTCTCTTGAGTTATCTTAAAAGTAAAAAAGCTTATGCTAAATACCAGAGAAGGGGATTAAATCAACTTCATCACCACTGAGTTGGAATACTTGGCTAAAAAACAGAATAATAATCTGAAGCACAGCGCAATAGATAAACAAAGATTTGAATAACTTAGAAAGAAAAACAGCCAAACTGTTTTCATTCAAGCTGAAGTAAATGTACTCGGCTTCTCCAAGTTTCCGATTAGTCCAAGTTAATCCTCGACGTTTTGGAAGGTATTCCAACTTGTTCTGACCTGTGCAAACACAATAATTATTTCAACTTAAATACTAAAGCTATGAAGAAGTACTTTTTTACATTCATAATGATTTGCGTTGCCGCGAGCTTTTCAAATGCCCAAGAAATTGTTTATCCAGCGATTCAAGGATATGGCGGAGTGAATGAAGTTCCTTTCGAAACCATCAAACCTGATCCTACGCAGCACTATAAATTTGTAGTTGAAATAAATAATAGAATTGAAGATAAAAAGGAGCTTTCCGGCTATCTGGACTATGCGGCAAAAATGTACAATGTCCATATCTATTCGGGAGTACCAAAGGAAAATATTGACTTGGTGTTTGTGGTTTATGCAGGATCCACCCCGATTACAATTTCCAATGAAGAATACAAAAAGCGCTTTGAAGTTGACAATCCAAATGCCGGGCTCTTGGAAGAGCTTAAGAAAAATGGAATACGGGTCATTGTCTGTGGACAGTCGATGATGAAGCAAAATTTAGTGCCGGACATGATCTATCCAGGGGTTGAAATGGCTTTGTCTAGGTTTACTGCGACTACAGATTTGATGAATAAGGGGTATTTGCTTTTTTCGCTTTAATCAGACAGATGATTTCATCCAATCATTTTCACGCCCTTCAGAGAAAAAACCGGAAACTCGGCAGTAAGTGGTAATTGAAAAAACCAAAGAAGGCAATCAAATAGATCGCACTTCTTTGGTATAAAGCTTTTTTAGCTTGATGCTTTTGCCCACTAGAACTTAATTCTTTCCATTCTTAAAACTCTTATCAGGATAGGCAGGAGCCTGAGGAATAGGTCTAGGATCAGCTTTGATCAGTTCTTTCAAATGTTCTATTGCAGCATCTAACTGCGCATCTTTTCCTTCAAAAGTCGCCTTAGGCATATTGATCACTTCGATATCGGGAATAAAACCTACTCCTTCGATGAGCCATTCGCCTTCTTCGCCATACACACCATTCATCGGTGCTCTTGCAATACCATTATCGGAAAGTGTATTTGATCCGGATAGCCAAACTTCTCCTCCCCAAGTCCGCGCACCGATAGCTTTGCCCCTACCCAATCTTCGGAAGCCTTCCGCAAAAGCTTCTCCATCGGAAGCCGTAAACTCATCCACCAACAAGACCAAATGACCTCGGAACGCATAAGGCATATTCCAATATGGTTCGCCGGTTCTGCTTTTCCAGTAGAAGAAAACTTCCCGCATCAATTTCTCCAGAATAAAGGAATCTATGTTTCCTCCACGATTTTGGCGCATGTCGATGACCAAGCCTTCTTTTTTAAACTGAGGGTAAAAATCACGGTACCACTGCCCAATATCTCCTGAGGTCATCGCACGAAGGTGTACATAGCCCAAGGACCCGGCAGATTTAGCCTCTGTCTCTAGTCTTCGTGTATACTCCCATTCGTTGTAGCGGAGATTGGATTCAGCTTGCGGGGACATGGGCTTAAGGATCTGATCGGTTTTAGCTTTGCCATCAGCAGAAAGTAAAGAGATACGAACCTGCTTGCCCGCTTTGTCTCTCAATAAATAATAGAGATCTGGCACTTCCATCACCCCTACTCCATCAATGTGTGTAATAATATCACCCTCCGAAATACTCAGATCTGGATGAGAAAGTGGCGACATTTCATCAGGATAGTCTGGGTCAGACAGGTAGATATGATCGATGGAATAGCCTCTTAACTTTTCATTTCGACTAAGTTTAGCCCCTAGCATCCCGAAATTGACATTATCCTCACCATCTCTCAAGTCACCACCTCGTACCGAAGTGTGTAGTACAGACAGTTCGCCTACCATTTCACCTATCACGTCAGATAACTCAGCGCGAGTAGTAACACGGTCAACCAAAGGAAGGTATTTTTCATGCATTGCATCCCAATCGACTCCATGCATTCCAGTATCATAAAAATAATCCCGCTCCATCCTCCAGGCATCGGTATAGATCTGCTTCCAATCTTCGCTAGGATCGATGGAGTATTTTACACCACTGATGTCCACTTTGCTCTTGGAAAGGTCAGATACCGGAGATGTACCTAGCTCAACCACAGAAATCATGCTTCCACTCCGAACTAAGATGTATTTCTTATTAAGCGAAACCGTAAAGTTTCTGACATTATCGATAAAGGCTTTTGGCTCTGGCTTGTTTGAAATCGGGACCATCATCAATGGAGCCTTTTCAGAACCTCCGCCGCCTCCTCCATAAAACACACCCATGCCCTGGACCTATTTCATGGTAATAAATAGCTTTATCAGTCACAATAAGGTTGGTATAATTTCCCGCTGGCACTGGTACTTCCCGAAGTCTAGTTTGGATGCCTTCTTCTTCGATAGTTACCGATACTTTTTCAGGCGCTTTCTCTGCTTCTTTTTGCAGTTCATTGTTGAAAAAGAAAGGAGAAACCAGACCAGACTTAAGCCCAATTTGATAGATTTTCATCTGCTTTTCCCAGAAAGGCTCTGGCTGACGTGTACCCCAAGGACTTCCAATTACAGACTGAAAATTACGATCAGAAAGGAAATACAACCAATTGCCATCTGCACTCCACTGCGGGCTAAGGCTATTTGCCCGATCAGAGGTCATTGCAATTCTCTTTTTACTGTCAATGTTGAAAGCATGGATTTGGGAAAAAGTATTGCTTGCAGCTTGGACATAGGCTAGCCATTTTCCGTCAGGAGACCAAGCCATATTGGATGTAATATCTTCATCTGAAGTAGTCACCTTGATCTGAGCTCCGCTAGCTTTATCCATGACCCAGATTACACTATTTAAATCTCTGTAGGCGATTTTTGATCCGTCTGGCGAAGGAAGCATATCGAATTTAAGGGTAGTTCCATTTTTAGAAACTTGCTTTCCCTCATCCATTCCCAAGCTATTGTATTCGTGAATTTCAAATTCTGAGCTTTCGTCAGAGAAGGTGAAAATCGACTTTCCATCTGGAGAGAATATTGCATCCCGATAGCGCACACCTTCTTTTCGACTGAGACGAACAGTTCTGCCATCTTTCACCGGAGCAGAAAATACACGGCCGCGGGTGGTCATTACGACACGTTCCCCATCATTGGAAACGGCCATATTACTTAAGTATAACATGGGATCATCTACCCATTTTTCCCGTAGCTGATCAAAATCTGAAATAAGCTGAATGGCTAAGGTCTTTGCAGTGGCTCCTCCTAAATCCATTAATTTAAGATCTGCACCGACCCTATAGACGAGTTGATTTCCGGAAATTGAAAACTCCCGAACATCGAAGCTGGGTTCTTTGGTAAGTTGGGCAAGTGCACCTCCATCCTCATCCATGCTCCAGACATTCACAATGCCGTCTCGGGAGGAAAGAAAATATACCTTTCCTTGATGTGGCACCGGATGATGATCCTCTCCATTATAGTCTTTGGTCAATTTTACAGCTTCTGCAGCTCCTTCTTTATACTTCCAAAGCTGGCGAGCTGTGCCACCTTCGTAGCGTTTAGTGACATTATTGTGGAAAGTCGGCCTAACAAAAAAGTAAGTGGAGCCATCGGCGGAGAAGCTTCCTTCAGCCGCCATTTCCAAAGGGAGCAGTTGTTTCGCGCCGCTTTCTACATTGACCGTAACCGTGTTGAGTTTTGGTAGGGTAGAATATTGATTGGTGACGTAGGCTATTTCAGAAGCAGATTTCCAAGCCGTAGGAATCGAAGAAGACGGTTCGTAAGTCAGACGCTTAGGAAGTCCTCCTGAAATCGGCATCACATAGACCTCTGTAGGACCTTCGTAACTGGCAGCATATGCAACCCATTTGCCATCAGGGGAAATCTTTGGATCAGATTCATCTCCTGGATGCGATGTAAGTCGAGTGGCATTTCCACCAGCCACCGTTACTCTCCAAATATCACCTTCAGCGACGAAGACCAATTGATCTCCGTTTAGGTCGGGATGCATAAAATAACCCCTAGTAGATTGTGAGAAAGAAAAGTTGTAAATGAGGAGAAAAAGAGGAAGAAAGAATTTTGACATAGCTTCTAGAATTAGTAGAAAGTATTCAATCTAATTCATCTAAAAGAAATCCCAATGCCTTTGGTAAAATTTTCGGCTCTGCCTCAATTTCAGGGGTGCAGGAAGAGAGGTTATAAGGAGGTTTAGATAAGAAAGCTCGCTTTTTCATAATCTGGCTGCTAGGAGAACCTATCAAATCAGACAAACCCACCCTGCCTAATTAAATAATAGCTCGCTTCTCTAAAGAGCAGAACATATATTTTAACCTTCGTTTTTCTAAGTTTAAGATTCAAAAAATCCAATTTATTATACTATTTTGAATTGAATTCTCTTCGTAATCACTTATTTTCAGATAAATAAGTGATTAACTCGAATAGTAATATTTTTAGTAAGCATGAAAGTTTTGGCAGATCGATTTTTCTCAAATTATACTTATCAGACTAGGTCCTCACCTTTTAATTTAAGATGTCACGAGAAGTTTTTCATTTCTATTCAAAATCCAACTTGAGGCAAAACCTTAAAGATCTAGGTCTAGTGTCTCTCCCATAAATTTTTAATTAGATGAAGAATTTCATGATAAGTTCAATAGTTAGAACGATAACGATTTTTACACTTTCCTTTTTTGTCTTATTGGCTTTGCCGTTAAAAGCTCAGGAAATTCAGTTAGAAACAATCTCTATTTCCAATGGACTTGCGTCCCCACAAGTCATGGATGTGATGCAAGACAGCTATGGCTTGATATGGTTGGCAACGGGAAATGGGATACAGCGCTACGATGGCTATACTTGGAAGACTTTTCGGAATACGATTGGAAATCCTAACACGCTGCAAAACAATGTGACTTTTGATATCGAAGAGGATAAAAATCATGATTTGTGGATCGCAAGCGACAAAGGAGTTACTAAATATGATAGGTCCAATAACACTTTTACCAATTATGATTTTGAGCAAATTTTTGACTTAGCTCTAGGGTCCGGGAGGGCATTCAATATACTTGCTGATTCTCAAGGAAGAATTTGGGCTACCACAGCGGCTAAAGAAATTGTGTTGTTTTCACCTGAGAATGACACTTGGGTTTTGGCCCCTTACCTGCATTTGGAAGGGACTAAACAGGAGAGATCTGGTCTCAGTTTTCCCCTAATTGAAGATAAGGAAGGCGGAATTTGGTCAGGCTCGACTACTTATGGATTAATGCATTTTCAGAAAGGTGGCGGAGGATTTAAACCCATTGATTTAGGCCAGTTTGTGGATTTTGCTTCTATCATCAATGGGATTACATCACTCTATTTTGACAAAGACGGCATACTTTGGATTACAAGTAGACTCGAGATTCATAAGTATAACCTTGCTACTGAAGAGCTGAAAATGATCACCGAATACGACTATTCGCTCGAAGATGTATACAGCTCATTGAATTCTATCAATGAAGATCGGGATGGTAATATTTGGGTTTTAAATAATTTCAGAGGGGTATTGAAGTTTGAAGGGAATACAGATTCTTTTCAGGAGGTCCTTATTCCTGGCAATAGAAAAATCAATTCAGGCGGATGGACTCATCGCTTTACTAAAATGCTAATTGATTCTAGTGGGATTATTTGGTTTGGCTCTCTGAGCAATGGGCTTTTCAAATACGATCCCATTAACAAACCTTTCAAGTTTTATAGCAACCAAGCAGATGACCCAAAATCAATTAGCCCAGGAGGCGTTTATGGACTGTATGCTTCCACCATCAATCCTGGAAAAGTATTTATTGGAACTCGGGGTCACGGAATTAACATTTTTGACAGTTCAGATAAATCAATCACAAAGGTAGACTTTTCATCAGAGCGGGACATGTTTGGAGGTTCTGCTCGCTCTATTTACGAGCAAAAAGATGGAACCATTTGGGTAGGAACTTGGGGTGATGGCCTGATTAAAATGGATAAAAATTACAATGAAATCAAGCGTTTCAAAAATGATCCAAATGATAAAAATAGCCTTATCAACAATCAAGTACGTGTTATCAGAGAAGACAGAACTGGTAAACTATGGATAGGGACGAATGGAGGGTTGGACGTTTTTGATCCAAAAACAGAAACCTATAAGGAAATGGTAAGTCAGTATGCCAAATCCTATTCTGAAGAGATCATCACAAAAGTGAAAGGTTGGTTGGAAAACGACATGGCCTTGGCCATCATAGATAAGGTCACTGACAATAAAGAGCTCACCCAAGAAGTAGAAATCACAGAAAAAGCCACCTATTTCTTAGTGACTGTCGGAGAAGGAGATTTGGCCAGTATGGCTGATTTTGGTTGGCTGAGGAATCCATCCGGTGAGACTATTGCTGGAATGGAATCGTTTGGAGACAGTTATTTCGCGGGAGGTGCACCGAAAAACAGAATGCTAATTACTCAACTTGAACTTTCACCCGGCACCTATTCATTGAGGTATTCTTCCGACGATAGCCACCACTATAATAGCTGGAATGCACCTGAACCAGAGTTTCTTCCATTATATGGAGTAGCTCTTTTTAAACAAGAAAACCAAGCAGAAAGCCAGGCAAAAGTAGTGAATATCAATGAGCAGAATGCCGAGGTAATTATCCAAGACCCAAATATCTCCGACATAGAAATAGGAGAAAAATACATTTGGGTAGCGAGCCTAAATGCAGGCTTGACGCAAATAGATCCAGAAACAAATGCAGTAAAATACTACAGTAGTGACCCACTCGACCCTACTACTTTAAGCAGTATTCAAGTCAATGATGTATTTGAAGATGAAAATGGATTAGTCTGGATGGCAACTTATGGAGGCATCAATATCTTGGATCCCGGCACAGGTGAAATCACTAAATACACAGAAGAAGATGGGTTGCCAACAAACTTTCTGGAAACCATACTTCCAGGAGAAAACGGTGAAATGTGGCTTTCTTCCAGAAATGGTCTGATCCAAATGATCCGAAATGAATCGTTGAATAAAGTAACCTTTATAAATTACAATGAAGATGATGGAATCGGCGGGGATGTATTTATATCATTAGCTGCCGAAAAAACACCAAACGGCAATTTTTATTTTGGTGGAGACCATGGCCTTACCACATTTTCTACCATCGCATCTAATAAAGTACCGCCATCGGTAATCATCTCAAACCTTTCTATTTCTAACCGATCTATATACGATCTGGGGGAAGAATCGCCACTGGATGATGATCTTCTCGCTACAAAATCGATAACCCTCAGCTATGATCAGAATGATTTAAGCTTTGAATTCGCAGCACTCCATTATGCAAACCCTTCCAAAAATCAATATGCTCACATGATGGAAGGACTGGATGGGGATTGGGTGTATGACAATAGAAACTTTGCTTCGTATACCAATCTTGAACCGGGTACTTATACCTTTAAAGTGATTGCTTCAAATGCCTATGGTGTCTGGAATGAAGAGGGGGCCTCGCTTCTGGTTACCATTCTCCCTCCTTGGTGGAAAACTTGGTGGGCATATACCCTTTATTTCGCCGGACTTGGACTAATGATCTTCGTAGCGTATTCAGAATTGAAAAGAAGAATTCGGGTCAAGGAGCGATCTCAAAGTTTGGAACGGGAAGTGGCCCAATCCAAAGAAATTGAGAAAGCCTACACCAAATTGAAGGCTACTCAGTCCCAATTGATCCAATCCGAAAAAATGGCTTCACTGGGTGAGCTTACTGCTGGGATCGCTCATGAAATTCAGAATCCACTCAATTTTGTAAATAACTTCTCCGAACTCAGCGTAGAATTGATCGATGAGATGCAAGAAGAATTTGCACAAGGAAACACTCAGGTGGCTATAGAGATATCCAATGATCTGAAGGAAAATCTGAGTAAAATCAACCACCATGGAAAGCGAGCCGATTCCATAGTGAAGGGAATGTTAGAACACAGCCGAACAAATGCACGTGATGTACAGCCTACCAATCTCAATGCACTTGCAGATGAATTTTTAAGGTTGAGCTACCACGGATTAAGGGCAAAAGATAAAAGCTTTAATGCTGACTTCTCTACAGAATTAGCCCCTGACCTACCTAAGGTAGATGTGGTCAGTCAGGATATAGGAAGAGTAATTCTGAACCTGATAAACAACGCCTTCTATGCTGTAGATAGTAAGTCAAAAAATCTGAAAAGCATGGACAATGATCTGGGAGAGTACAAACCAAAAGTAATTGTAAAGTCCAGATTAGTAGATCTCGCAGGTAATACAGGCGGAGTAGAAATAGCTGTGGAAGATAATGGAGAAGGAATCCCCAAAGCTATCAAAGACAAGATTTTTCAACCATTCTTTACCACCAAACCTACTGGAAGTGGAACTGGACTTGGATTATCAATGAGTTACGATATCATCAAGGCTCATGGCGGAGATCTAAGAGTGAAAAGTAAGGAAGGAGAAGGTACCGAGATGATCATCTTTTTACCGATCAAAGAGCAATTAGTATGAAATCGAGTCTGCTTGTAGCAAAGAGGCATCTCAAAACCGATAAACAAGGATATGATTACATTCCGGCAAACCTTAGCCGAGCTGGCATTTGTCCTTTGAAAGTCAAGTTATAACCCATGAAAAGCACTGAAGCGCTAAAAGCAGAAAACAAGCAACTCCAAGAGGCATTGGAACAAAGGACCTCGGAGCTTCGGAGAAAAAATCAGGAGCTGCAGATTGAGGCTTCATTAGAAAGAGTCAGAATAGTAGCTATGGGTATGAAAACCCCAGATGACATGCTTCAGGTATGTAGGATTATTGCAACTCAGTTAACTATCCTGGGTGTCAGACAAATTCGAAACTTACAAACTGCGATAATAGAATCCGAAGAGGAGATTTACCTCTGCTACCAATATTTCCCTAGCTATAATCGGGATGTAATAGAACGTACCGAATATCCCAAAAACCCCGTAGAGCAACAAATGGTCAATCAGATGCTTGCCACACGGGATAGTCATTTTTTGGGAGCTTTGTCAGGTGAAGACCTGGCTGATTTTCGCGCACATCGCAAACGGGAAAAACATTTGGACGATCCACTTTTGGAAAAGTCAGTGGAGCTCGGATATTGTTTTCTATCAATTGGAGAAGGCGGTCTTGGCATCACCCTTTATGGATCTTTGGAGGAGGAAAGCATAGCCCTCTTCAAACGATTCCATCAGGTATTTACCTTAGCATATCAGCGATTCCGCGATATACAAAAAGCGGAAACCCAGGCCAGAGAAGCAGAGATTGAATTAGCCTTGGAGCGAATTAGGGCCAAGACGATGGCAATGCATAGTAGTTCGGAATTAGCAGAAGCTTCTATTTTATTAGATCAGCAGGTGCGAAGCCTCGGCATTCAAACATGGGGATGTGCATTTCATGTCTATGCAGAAGATGAAGCCGGCGATTACGAATGGTTCAGCAGTGCCAATGGTGGCTTGCCTTTCTATAAAACACCAAGAGAGAAATTCTTTTTAGATTTTTATGAAAGGGGGAGGCGTGGAGAAAAATTCTATGTAAAGGAGTTTGAAGGAGAAGAATGTAGATCTCATTATGATTATTTAAAAACCATTCCCATAGCTGGCGATTCACTGATAGCCTTGGAGGAATCGGGGATTGCTTTACCGGATTACCAAATCGATCATATTGCCTTCTTTAAGTATGGCTATGTTCTTTTTATTACATATGAGCCAGTTCCAGAAGCCTATGAGATTTTCCAACGCTTTTCCAAGGTTTTTGAACAAACCTACACCCGCTTTCTAGACCTCCAGAATGCCGAAGCCCAAGCCAGGGAATCGGAGATCCAACTGGCACTGGAGCGGGTGCGTGCCCGAACCATGGCAATGCAAAAATCCGAAGAACTTGCAGATGTGGCATTTATCCTCTTCGAGCAACTTAGAAGCTTGGGTGGTACCCTTTGGGGAACCGGCTTTGGACTTTGTGAAGAAAACAGTGAAAAGGATGAGTTTTGGTTTGCAAATGAAAATGGAGTCTTGCCCCCAGTTGCTATTCCCAACACCACAGATGCCGCGCACAAGCAGATGCGTCAAGGCTGGCAAGAGAAGTTCGAACTTCTGTCTATCGAAAAATCCGGCAAGGCGTTAAGTGATCATTACGATTACATGCTATCCCTTTCAGAAGTACGACCATTCTTCCAGAAAATCATTGATGAAGGCCTTTCTTTCCCTGAAAACCAGGAATGGAATGCTGCTTATTTTTCCAAGGGTTATCTGTTGATTATCACTTTAGAGCCTTATCCCGACAAGGAGATTCTACAACGCTTCGCAAACGTGTTCGAGCAAACCTACACGCGATTTTTGGATCTTCAAAAAGCAGAAAGACAAGCAAGAGAAGCGCAAATTGAAGCAGCCTTAGAAAAAATACGAAGTAGAACCATGGGAATGCAGCTTAGTAATGAATTGCCTGATGCCGCTCATGTGCTTTTCAATGAAGTTAGAAAATTGGGAATTCCAGCATGGAGCTGCGGATACAATATTCTCTCTGATGACAAAAAATCCTCTTTGTGCTGGATGAGCAGTGAAAATGAAGTACAACCATCATTTAGACTTCCACTGACAGAACATATTAGTTTACAGCCGTGGTATGAGGCCATCATTAAAGGTGAAGACTTATTTGTATATGAGCAGGGTGGTGAAGACTTAGTGGAGCATTATCGTTACTTGGGGGAATTGCCAGATTTGAAATCCGTTTTTGCCCAATTTGATGCGGCCGGTATTTCACTTCCTACTTTCCAGGTTAATCACTTGGCCAAATTCGACCAAGGATTTCTATTGTTTATTACCTACGAGCGGGTACCAGGAGCACATGCTATTTTCCAAAGGTTTACCAAGGTTTTCAACCAAACCTATACTCGTTTTCTAGATCTAAAAAAAGCAGAAGCGAGAGCCAAAGAATCTCAAATCGAAACAGCATTAGAACGCGTGCGATCCAGAACTATGGGTATGCAGCAATCCGAGGAGCTTGGAGATGTGGCAACTATCTTATTCAACGAGATGAATGGATTAGTGTCCAATCTCTGGACCTGCGGTTTTGTCCTATGTGAAGAAAATCGCAAGGAAGACGAGTGGTGGCTAAGTATGGATACCGGTTTCACTCGAGGTTTTTTCCTACCAAACGTAGGTGATTTTGCACATGCTTCCTTATATGAAGGATGGCAAAAAGGTGAAGCTTTACGCTCTGTTGTTTTGGAAGGAGATGCACTCTCTGAGCATTACAATTGGCTGGTAAGTTTGCCGATCGCGAAGAAGGTCTTTGATGAGATGGACGAAAAAGGCATCGAGCGACCAACTTGGCAAAAGTTGCATGCAGCCTATTTTAAAACAGGGTATTTGGTCATCATTACCGCAGTGCCTTGTGCAGAGGAAGAAATCTTCAAGCGCTTTGCACAAGTATTTGACTTGACCTACACCCGTTTTCTTGACTTGCAGCAAAAAGAAGAACAAGGCAAAAAACTTGTCGAAGAAAAGCTAAGGCTGGAGCGTACCCTGAAGGACCTTCAGGCCACCCAAGCTCAGCTGATCCAATCCGAAAAGATGGCTTCGCTGGGTGAACTTACAGCCGGCATCGCCCACGAGATTCAGAACCCATTGAATTTTGTGAATAACTTCTCGGAAGTCAGCAGTGAAATGTTTGACGAGCTGATAGAAGAAATAGAAAAGGGGGATATGGAAGAAGTGAAAGCGCTCTCTGCTGATATCAAAGAAAATCTGATCAAAATCAAGCATCATGGCAAGCGAGCTGACTCCATCGTCAAAGGCATGCTGGAGCATAGTCGATCAAGTTCAGGAGAAAAGACCCTGACCGATATCAATGCCCTTGCAGATGAATTCCTAAGGCTTTCCTACCATGGATATCCGAGCCAAAGACAAAAGTTTTAATTCAGACTTTAAGCTGGAACTAGATCCTCAGCTCCCAAAGGTAAATATCATTGGGGAAGCGACACTGGCAGAGTCATTCTGCAATTTGGTGAACAGACGCTTTCTATGCCTGTGCTGAGCGAAGCCGAGGTGCAGATAATGATTTTCGCCCTGAGGTATTAGTCTCTACCAAAAGATCTCTAAACGGGGTAGAACTTTCTGTAAAAGACAATGGTAATGGAATCCCAGACGCCGTGAAAGATAAAATCTTCCAACCATTCTTTACCACCAAGCCGACGGGATCAGGAACAGGATTGGGCTTGTCTCTGAGTTATGATATCGTCAAGGCGCATGCAGGGGAAATTCATGTCCTAAGCACGGTAGGCGAAGGAACCGAGATGGCGATCTTTTTGCCAATAGAAGAATAGATCATAAAATAAACACCTGTACTGATGCCTCAGAATTTTGATTCAAAAGCGTTTTTTACCTAGGCATAAAAGAATCCCAAGTATTCTTTACCATTTTTACTCTGAAACATAGTAAACCTAACTGCCTAATGAAATGCCAAGCACTCCCCCTATTTAGTATTTTCCTTATTCTTTCTATTTTCCTTCACTACGCTGGCAAGTGTAGACACCGTCGCGACTTACAGTGCTTCCATGCAAAAAAGAAATCAAAGCTGTAGTGATCACGCCAAAAGATTACAACGAATCCAAGGATTATCCAGTCGTCTGTACCTGCTTCATCGGCTATTCAGGAAACTATAAGAATTGGATCGAAAAAGTCCCTCAAATAGAAAGTCTCGCTGATTTATACAATCTGATTATCGTCACGCCCGATGGTAATTTTGGAAGCTGGTACTGGGACAGTCCAGAAGTGGAAGACTCAAAATATGAGACTTACGTGAGCGAGGAATTAGTTGAGTTTATTGACCTAAAGTATAGCACAATTCCAAGTCGTGAAGGACGGGCCATCACGGGTTTAAGTATGGGAGGTCATGGTGCACTTTACCTTTCTTTTCGTCATCAAGACACTTATGGAACAGCCGGAAGCTTAAGTGGAGGAGTAGATATTAGCCCATTTCCAGAAAACTGGGAAATGAAAAAATACCTAGGAACCAAAGCAGAAAACCCTCAGCGCTGGGAAGAATATTCTGTGATGTACCAAAGCAATCGTCTGATTCCAAACAAATTAAAATTAATCATCAGCTGTGGTACAGAAGATTTCTTCTACGATGTCAATGTGAAGCTCCACGAAAGACTCAGCCTATAATAATATCCCCCATACCTTTACGACAGGTCCCGGGGGCCATACCTGGGAATATTGGGCTGATGCAGTGCAATACCGATTGCTATTTTTTCATAACTATTTTGAGCAGTCAAAGTAGCCTATCATACTCCTGTGTTTTTCACCATTATCTAATTAATCTCATTCAAATGATTAACCGCCGTGATTTCATAAAGCAAACCGGACTTGCCGTATCTGCTGCAAGTTTTGGACTAGCTGGATTCAATTCCCCGAAGGCTAAAGATTACAAAATGGGACTTCAGCTTTTTACGATCAGAGCTCCCATGGCAGAAGATCCAAAACTAGCTTTAAAAACAATTGCTGGATTTGGCTATCAGGATACCGAAACCTATGGTTATGATGGTGAAAAACAGGAATTCTATGGAATGCCGGCTACCGATTTCAAGAAGGTTTTGGAAGATAATTCTCTGGTAAGCACCTCTGGTCATTACGATTTTATCAAGTATTACAACGGATCCTCCGAGGACATGATGCGATATACAGATCAAAGCATTGTAGGAGCTCATGCCCTAAACCAAAAGTATATTACCTGGCCATGGCTAGATCCAGAGTCCCGCTCAATCGAAAAATTCAAGATCTTATCCGATAAGCTGAATTTGATTGGAGAAAGAGTGAATAAAGCCGGACTTGGCTTTGCCTATCATAATCATGATTTTGAGTTTATTGACCATAACGGTGAAATCGGCTATGATATCATTTTGCAAAATACAGATCCAGAGCTAGTCAAACTTCAGATCGACCTGTATTGGGTCGCACACAGCTCTCCACTAACTGCCCATGAACTTTTCATGAAGAGCGCCAAGCCGATTTGTCATGTGGCATATCAAAGACATGGATAAAGTTTCGAGAGACTATACCGAAATGGGGAATGGATCAATTGATTACACCAAAATTCTCCCAGCTGCTAGCCTCTCCGGAATGGAATACTACTACATTCAGCAAGGAGGGAATTTCGCCGCAAAACCCTATTCAAAGCGTAAAAGAAAGTGCTAGCTATTTTAAGAAGAATCTGATTAACTTATTTGCTTAGGGGTCATCCCAAACATTCCCCCCTTTATACAGAAAAACGAGTGCAGAAGCTAAGGGCTCAATCATTAGGACAAGCACATCTCTGTACGCCCACAAATCCACCAACGGTGCGGAAATCACGTTACTAAGCGATAATTTTAAAAATAAAATAGTCATATATGGAATTGAGCATGTTCAATCCTACTCAGATTGGGATGTTTAGATCATATAAAATTCTATTCGACCAAAGAAAACCAAATATAAACATATGAAAAAGAGATACTTATTAGGCGTGGGCCTGATGCTGCTTCTCGGCAGCAATGTCCAAGCACAAGATGAAGTGATCGAAAAGATCATCAAAGAGGAAACTGAAAACTCCCAACTCAAGCAGATCGGACACGAATTGATGGACGGTATCGGCCCAAGATTGGTAGGTTCCCCTCAAATGCAAAAAGCGCACGATTGGGCAGTAGCAAAATACAAAGGCTGGGGTATAGAAGCTCGCAATGAGCAGTGGGGCGAATGGAGAGGCTGGGAAAGAGGAATTACCCACATCGATATGGTGGCTCCTTGGACAAATCCTTGGCAGGCCAGCAATTGGCTTGGAGTCCATCTTCTCCAAAAGGTGGGGCTCAAGGTGAAGTAGTGGTAATCCCTGAACTGGCAGATGAAGCGGCTTTCAAAGCATGGCTTCCTTCTGTAAAAGGCAAATATGTAATGATCTCCGCTCCGCAGGTGACAGGCCGTCCTGATTACAACTGGGAGGAATTCGCTACTGAAGAATCTTTCGAGAAAATGAAAGAAGAACGTACTGAATCTAATACAGCTTGGAACCAGAGACTTCAAAAAACAGGTCAAGGCAGAAGAGAGCTACCTATCGCACTTGAAGATGCAGGAGCACTAGGTATCATTACTTCTTACTGGTCCCAAGGTTTCGGAGCAAACAAAATCTTCTCTGCATCAACTAAAAAAGTACCAACTGTTGATCTTTCTTTGGAGGATTATGGCTTGCTTTTCAGATTGGCTGAAGGTGGCGAAAAACCAATGATCAACCTTAATGCGCAATCTAAAGAAAACGGCATGGTTCCGACTTTCAACACAATTGCTGAAATCAAAGGTACTGAGAAGCCTGACGAATATGTGATGCTTTCTGCACACTTTGACTCATGGGATGGCGGTACTGGTGCTACGGATAACGGAACTGGTACAATCATGATGATGGAAGTGATGCGAGTATTGAAAGAAGTCTATCCTAACCCTAAGCGTACAATCTTGGTAGGTCACTGGGGTTCTGAAGAGCAGGGACTGAACGGTTCTAGAGCTTTCGTAGAAGACCACCCTGAGATGATGCCTAAAATCCAGGCGCTTTTCAACCAGGATAACGGAACCGGTCGTGTGGCCAACGTATCTGGACAAGGCTTCATACATAGCTATGAGTATTTGGGCAGATGGATGTCCAAAGTACCTCGCGAGATCACCAGAGATGTTGAAACTACTTTTCCTGGCAATCCAGGAGGTGGCGGATCTGACTACGCTTCCTTCGTGGCAGCTGGTGTTCCGGCATTTTCATTGAGCTCTTTGAACTGGTCTTATTTCAACTATACTTGGCACACCAATTTAGATACTTATGATAAAATTGTGTTTGATGACGTTCAGAATAACGTGATCATGGCAGCTATCATGGTTTATATGGCCAGTGAAGAGGACGACATGGTATCCAGAGAGGTACGTGTACCACTCGGAAGAGGTGGTGAGCCGGCAGAATGGCCAGCAGTAAGATCTCCTACTAGAAAAGGTGGAGTAGAATAGTATTAACCTCTTATCTATATATTAAAAGCCACGGGAAACTGTGGCTTTTTTGTTTTTATTTACCGCAGATGGCACAAGCAACCCTCTCTCCCACATAGAGAATTAGGTTATAGCCCAAATTCCTTTGCTTAAGTAAAGAATACTTTAAAACAAAATCATAAAAACCTGCCGTACAGAATTCACGGCAAAAGCAATCATTTATAAATGCCGCACTCTCGAAATTAAGCTCTGCCAACTCTGCGGGACTTTATGGGCTTTGCGGTTAATATTATTTTTCAATATCCTCATTTCCACCCCATATTAGCGCAACAGCAAAACCTTTTGTAAATTCCTGATAAATCCCCTTGTCATGAATAGATTTCTTGCACTCTTTCTTCTGGCTTTTATCCTTATACAACCTAGTGTTTTTGCGCAGCAAAAAATCCTAAAAGAAGCAATTGATAGAGCTCAGACAGAAGGGTTTTCTGGAGTAGTACTCGTAGCAGAAGATGGCAAAATACTTCTCGAAGATGCGATGGGAATGCGAACCTATGAAAATCGTGCACTCCTACACGAAAGCGATATTTTCGAATTAGCTTCCCTATCTAAGCAATTCACTGCAATGATGGTTATGATTTGCAAGGAAAAAGGACTTCTGAGTTTTGATGATCAGCTTTCGAATTACATCGAAACTCCATACCCGGGAATTACCATTCGTAATCTTCTCACGCATACCAGCGGATTACCGGATTATCAGGCCGTAATGAATCAGCATTGGGACAAAAGCAAAGTAGCCGGAAACCCTGAGATTCTTGAATACCTGCGCAAATACAAACCAGCGAAGTCATTTGAACCTGGCGACAAATACGAATACAGTAATACGGGCTATGTTCTTCTTGCTAGTATTGTGGAAAAAGCAACTGGAGAGGATTTCGTAGAACTTATGCGGGAGTGGATTTTTAAGCCTCTTGCCATGAAAAACACTGACATCCGATCTTTGGAGGAAAAAGCGAAGGTTAAGAATTTTGCCGCAGGACACATCAAAGATGGGAACGGCAATTATGTAAATGCAAATACATTCCAATCCTCCGATTACACAATTTGGCTGGGCAACAGAAAAGGCCCGGGAAGAGTCAGCAGCAATGCAGAAGATTTGCTGAAATGGGATCAAGCGCTTTATACCGAAAAGCTAGTTTCCAAAAAGACCATGGAAGAGGCTTATAGTGCATTCAAGCTAAACGATGGAACACGCAGCTATTACGGATTTGGCTGGGAGATAAAGCCTCAAAGTCCATTTGGGAAAATGGTCATGCATACTGGTGGAAACCCTGGATACTCAACGATCATCGTTCGCTATTTGGAAGAAAATAAAACCATCATCATCCTAAACAATAATGCTCACCCAGATATGATGAGACTAGTGGAAGCAGCTACCCTTTCTTTGGGGAAATGGTAACTGCTTCCTACAAAATCAATCTCCCAAAGCAGGCATTCTAAAAGTACTCACCACAGGAGTTTCATGCTCTTTTGCCATGATTTCTTCAAATTTCTTAATCAAATCCGGGTGATCAGCAGCAATATTGTTCTGCTCCAGAATGTCCTTTGAAAGATCATACAACTCGATTTCCAAGTTATTTTCCTTAACTATATTCTGACGTACGGCTTTCCAGTTTCCCATTCTTACGGCTTGCTGACCGCCAGTTTCGGGAAATTCCCAATAGAGATAGTCATGCTTTTCTTGTTCTTTCCCCATCAATTCCGGCAGGAAGCTTTTTCCATCCAAATTTTCAGGAACAGATGCGCCTACCAACTCGGCCAGGGTAGGGAAAATATCGTAAAAAACTGAAATGTGATCCGAGGTACTCTTCTCAATCTTTCCTGGCCAGCTTACCAACATTGGAACTCGAATACCTCCTTCGTATAGGAAGCCTTTTGTTCTTCCAAATCCATTCGTGAATGGAGCAGAGCTTTCGAAGTAATCATAATCCACTCCACCTACATAAGTTGGCCCGTTGTCACTAGTCACGATAATCATGGTGTTTTCCTCCAAACCCAATTCCTTAATTTTTGCTCGGATCTCGCCGATTTGCTGATCAAGCTTGGTGATCATCGCCGCATAAGTAGCATTTGGATATTGATTAGGAAAATAGCCTTTGTTTCCATTATAAGGTTCTTCAGATCCAAATTCGGAAATATATTCCTGTCGCTCTTCATTCGGAATCTGCAAAGGAACATGCGGAAGAGGAGAAGCATAGTATAGGAAAAATGGCTCATCCTTATTTTCCTGGATGAAATTCATCGCCTTTTCATGCATCAAATCCGGCGCATAATCATTCTGCTCATATTTGGCATAACTCGCCGGATCATTTGGATCATCACCTTCCCCCAGTTTGGTAGCCGGAACGACCAAGTCATTATCCAACATCACTTTTTCTTTGTTTTCCCAAAGGTGAGTTGGGTAGAGATTGTGAGCTTGACGCTGGCAATTGTATCCGTAGAAATAGTCAAAACCCAAGTTATTTGGAATTCCTTCCGTCAATGGCGCACCCAAACCCCACTTACCTACTATGCCAGTTTTATAACCAGCTCTTTGAAGCATCTTGCTCATGGTCTCTGTTTCTGCAGGGAGATTTCTCTGCCCCTCAAGGTTTGGATCTGCAGAAGCTTTGGCATAATCCCATACATCTCCACGCTCTTTCATAGCATCATTTCCGCGTATATAAGAATGCCCCATATGCATTCCTGTAAGCAAAACGGATCTCGCAGGAGCGCAAACTGGTGCACCGGAATAATGATTCGTAAAAATCATTCCTGTCTCTGACAAGGCATCAATATTCGGCGTTTTGATTTTCTTCTGACCTTGATAACCTACCTCACCAAAACCTAAATCATCGGCCAGAATAAAAATTATATTGGGCTTAGTGGGCTTTTGATCTTCAACTTTTTGGCAAGAAAAAAATGAGAGTACTAGAATTAGAGAGAGAATATTTCGTGTCATAGCAATGTGTTTTCAAATTCGAAACTAAAGCAATTCGAGGGCTTTTGTAAGCCGCTCATCCCTATTTCCAGAAATTAGATAAAAAGGAAAACCGCTTTCCTTCGCCAATTTGGTGTATAAATCAAGAAAGTAATTTCGCATCTCCAATTCTGGATATTCCCGCAAAGGGTCTGGTGTCCAGGGTAAATCGGTATCGGTAAGAAAGATTTTAGCATACTTTCTCGCAGCTATTTGCTCTAGTACCCAAGGATCAGTCTTCCCAAATCTATGCTCCGACCAAATGTGGATAACTCGCAAATCTGTATCACAAAAAAGATACTTTTCCGCTCCTTTAGCTATCTCATCTTCCAAGGCAACCTGCCCTTTTCCTATTTCAATCAAATCTTCGTAGCGATATTCTCTACCTAACTGATCTAAGTATTCCCGAGCATATTCTGGCACCCAAGGCTCCCCAAAGTGATTAGCCAGATCTTCTGCCAGTGTGCTTTTGCCTGTTGATTCTGGACCGAGAATTAAGATTCGTTGTGGATTGGGCATTGATAAGGTTTTTTACCGCAGAGGCCACGGAGGTCAACACGGAGTGGCGCAAAGCAGAATTTTTAGTGGTATGAATAAGGCTGAAAGCCCAAGATACCAAAGCCCAGCCTAACGGGCTGGGTTTGCAATTATTTAGTTTCCCTTAGCTCCGAAAGAGCGAAATAATATCTAATTATAAAGCATAAATCTCATGTCTTCTCGCTGATTTGATCCAGGCAATTAATCCTATAATCGCCAAAATAGTGAAGAAAAGGTATTGAAATGATGTCAGGATCAATCCTTTGTAAAAATAAAGCGGAACAGCCACCAAATCAGTCAAAATCCAGAAAATCCAGTTTTCCACCTTCTTTTTTGCCATCAACCACATGCCTACAAACGCAGAAGAGGTCGTGAAAGAGTCCCAATAAGGCACATCGCTATCTGTGAAATTGATCAAGACATAAACGAGGACTAAATAAGACAACACAAATATTCCTAATGAAACCGCCCAACCCGAAGGTTTGAGCCATGTCACGGGCAGCTCCGCTTTTCCCTCCTTCGGATGAGTCCAAACATACCAGCCGAAAATCGACATACTGAAGTAATAGGCATTGATTCCCATATCTGCGTAGAGCTTGTATTGCAAACAAATCCAAACGTAGATGAGCGTGGAAATAATGCCTGTGGGATATACCCAAATGTGCTCCCGCATCGAATAACCCACAGAAGCAATTCCGAAAAACACAGCAATAGCTTCCAGCCAAGTCATCGCAGCAAGACCTTCCCTTATTCCATCATATAAAAATTGGAATTCCATGATGCGAAGAAAAGGAATAAAATTGTAAGTACTTGTCCGCAGTGGCGGATTGGAGAATTGCCTGGCAGGAAAATACTTAACCAAAAGCGGAAATATCCAGCCAATAAAAATGCCTCCCAACCATGGGAAGCATCTTCAATGGAAAGCAACTTTGATAATCGCTGTTCTTAGAAGTCCTTAACAAGTGGATAAATAGGCTTTTCTCCATCCCTTTGCATATCCCAAATTAGATCTCCATTCAGCCAAAGCTTCTTAACGATTACAGAATTGCCACTATAACTAAATTCAGCTTGCAATTCATCTATTGATCCATCTTTCCACTCCAAATAGGTGGTTGGTTTAGCTTCATCCTCTGATGAATTTAAAATCACATTTAGTATGTACTTATCCACACCCGCCAAAGGCTCCGGTTCTACAATCCTGGGAAAGCTTTTCAAGTGGTTAATCTTAGAGTCATAAACCTCCACTTTCTCTCCATCAAGGAGAAAAGAAACTGACAAATCGCTCGCTTCAAGATGTTTTGGCTCGCTTGGGTCCAATAAATCAACATTCTCTTGATTTACTACATTGAAAAGGAAGGCCACGTCAAGGTTGGTACATCCGCAAGGCTTTTCTGCTTCCTCACAAGAAAAGAGTACTAAAACTACCGGGATAAGAACCCAAAAACGTTTGCTGAAAATTTTCATAATTTCATTTTAATGTAAAAAAACTGCTACAAAATATGGATAAAGCGACACGCCAAGATAATTCAAAGAACCTTGAAACATCATTCACATGTAAATGACGGTTCCTTCATTACAAACGCTACAGCAAATTTGTCTACTTCCCCCCAAGCCATTCGCCTAAACGAACTAGTATATCTTAACATATCGCGAATTAAGGATTTCCATCCATATCCGACAATTTGCTGCAAGCTTCAAACTTTCCAAGGAGTTCCTCTGTTCCTTTCGTAACTTTGTCCCCTATGACTTTGAGTACATTAACAGCCAATACATCCATCGATTCCCTCGATCCCAAGGAATTCATTATCATCAAAAACGCCCGGGTGAACAACCTGAAAAGCCTGAGCGTCGCAATTCCAAGAAATAAATTTGTTGTTGTAACCGGGCTCTCGGGCTCTGGAAAGTCTTCTTTGGCTTTCGATACGCTGTTTGCCGAAGGCCAACGCATGTATGTGGAAAGCTTAAGTTCTTATGCCCGCCAGTTTCTCGGCAGGATGGAAAAACCCGATGTGGAATACATCAAGGGTGTAGCTCCGGCCATCGCTATTCAGCAAAAAGTCAATACAAAAAATCCTCGCTCCACCGTAGGGACAACAACAGAAATTTACGATTACCTCAAGCTACTTTTCTCCAGAATAGGGAAAACAATCTCGCCTATTTCTGGGAAAGAAGTAAAGCATCACACCGTCACAGACATCGTGGATTACATTCAATCTTTTGAAGAGGGATCAAAAGTCATGATTTCCTGCCCGCTTCAAATTGAGCGTGGAAGGAAGATCAACCAAGAGTTGGAATTGCTCTTGCAAAAAGGATATACACGGATTTTAATTGACGATGAAGCCTATTTTGTCGAAGATTTGCTTCAGGAAAAAAAGATTCAAAAGGGGAATTATGAGATCTTAATCGACCGTGTGGCTGTTCACAAGGAGGATGAAGACAATCAATTCCGTATTGCTGATTCGGTGCAAACTGCGCTTTTCGAAGGTCACGGAGATTGTAAGATTACCATTCCTGGTCAGGAGACTAAGAGTTTCTCAGATCGCTTTGAACTCGACGGCATGCAGTTCGAGATCCCTTCGGTCAACTTCTTCTCTTTCAACAATCCATTCGGTGCCTGCCGTACCTGCGAAGGGTTTGGAAATGTGCTGGGAATTGACCCCGATCTGGTTATTCCCGAAAAGGACCTTTCAGTCTATGAAGGCGCAATTGCTCCTTGGCGAGGGGAATCCTCACGAGCTTGGGTGGAACCGCTTTTGAAAAAAGGAATCGAGTTTGACTTCCCTATTCATAGAGCTTATGAGGATCTGAATGACAAGGAAAAAGCCTTGCTTTGGACGGGGAACAAGTATTTCAAAGGTCTGGACGCATTTTTCAAAGACCTGGAAACCAAAACGCATAAGATTCAATATCGCGTAATGCTTTCACGTTTCCGCGGTCGTACGACTTGCCCTGACTGTAAGGGAACGCGCTTGCGCAAAGATGCTTCTTATGTAAAAATCGAAGATAAATCCATTCAGGATATCGTGCTGATGCCGATTGACGAAGCATTGCCGTTTTTCAATAACCTTGATCTTCCACCCCATCAGGCAAAAATCGCGAGCAGATTGCTGAAAGAAATCCAGAGTCGATTGGAGTATATGGATCAGGTTGGATTAGGATACCTAACCTTGAATCGCTTGACTTCTACTCTTTCTGGCGGGGAATTTCAGCGTATCAAATTGGCGACTTCCTTGGGCTCTGCGCTGGTAGGCTCCATGTATATCTTAGATGAACCAAGCATCGGTTTGCATCCAAGAGACACCGATCGTTTGGTCGAAGTGTTGAAGTCACTTCGAGAGCCTGGGCAACACCGTGATCGTAGTTGAACATGAAGAAAAGGTAATGAAAGCGGCTGATCAGATCATTGATATTGGCCCAGATGCTGGTGTACATGGAGGAGAGTTGCTTTTCCAAGGGACAATAGCTGAACTCATGACCTCCGCTCAGACGCACACTGCCAAATATTTGCGTGGGGAAGAGTTGATTTTCCAGAAAAATGGCAATCGCAAGTGGAAGGATTCAATTACAGTAAAAGGCGCTAGGGAAAATAACCTTAAGAACATTTCTGTAAAATTCCCGCTGAACACGCTCACCTGTGTAACTGGAGTTTCCGGTTCAGGCAAGTCTACTCTGATCAAAAAAGTGCTTTATCCTGCTTTGGGAAAAATGCTGGGTACTGTCATCGACGAAAGTGGAAAGTACGACAAGATCGAGGGAGACTACAAATCCATTTCTCAAGTGGAATTTGTGGATCAAAACCCTATAGGAAAGTCGTCCCGATCTAATCCTGTGACTTATGTGAAAGCCTATGACGCAATTCGTATGCTTTTCTCCGAGCAGCCTATTTCCAAGCAGCGAGGCTATAAACCTGCTTTTTTCTCTTTCAACGTGGATGGTGGTCGCTGTGAAAATTGCGCCGGAGAAGGAATCACCACTGTTGAAATGCAGTTTATGGCAGATATCCATCTCACTTGCGAATCCTGCAAAGGCAAGCGATTTAAGAATGAGATATTGGACGTAAAGTACAAGGAGAAGGACATCTCTGACGTATTGAATATGACCATCGATGAAGCCTTGGATTTCTTTAAGGGAAAGACTCAAATTATCAATAAGCTGCAACCACTACAGGAAGTTGGGCTTGGCTATATTGGTATGGGACAAAGCTCCAATACGCTTTCAGGTGGTGAAGCTCAGCGGGTAAAGCTGGCTTCCTTCCTAGGCAAGGGCGGAACTAAACAGGTTGATCATATCCTATTTATCTTCGATGAACCTACGACTGGACTTCACTTTCATGACATCAAAAAACTCCTGCATTCCATCAATGCACTGATCGATCAGGGACATTCAGTAATCATCATTGAGCATAATACCGAGGTGATCAAATCTGCAGATTGGGTAATCGACTTAGGACCAGAAGGAGGAAACAAAGGAGGATACCTGACTTTCGAAGGAACCCCAGAAGATATGATGAAAGAAGAGGGAAATTATACTGCGAAGTATTTAAGGGAGGCTTTTGTGTAATTCATGGCTTTCAGAAGGATGACCGTTCCCTTTTAACTTCTTAATTCTTATTAAATCAAAGACTCGGTATTTTATAAACCTCATCTTAATGGATATATTAGTTCAGGTGTTTTTCGTATCCTAACTTTAAATCCATCATGATCTATCGCATCCTATTTCTATTTTCCCTAACAGTGATCCCACTAGTTACTTTTGCTCAAGAACGAGTAGTGGTTACTGATCCAGACATCAAATTCAGCTATGTTTTGCCAAAAGACTGGCAGGTAAGTGACGACGGCTATGATTATAAGATAATTGCTAAAGAAATAGATAATGCAATCCTATCTATAACCTATCTAGAAAGCGCTCAGGGGACAGAAAATTTTGAATCGGTAGGTGCAAAGCAATCCTTCAACGAAGATTTTCTTTTTGAAATTCAGTACATTTTACCTGAGGAGTTTCCGAATTTAAAAGTGGAGGAAAATGGAACAACTACGATCGATGAAACTCCGGCTAAGTGGGTGAAATTCTCCTATGGCACAAATGGAGATAAAATGGGCATTTTTTACATGCACCAAAAGCTGAATCAAACCTTCAAAATAACGGCAACTTCACCAACCGAACAATTTGAAAAAGCGAAGCCATTTTTCACTTCAGTGATCAATTCTTTCAAAGCAGAAATGAGATAGAACGCAGGTTGCGTAAAGTTTAGAATAAACCCAATATGCAGATTTGGGGTAGAGGCTTTTTCCAGATCGATGTAGATACTTTCTTTATCCAATGTCAGGTTTTTGACAAGCGTAGTTTTCCCTACCTGCTTAGGCCCCAAGAGCCCAACTACAGGGAAAATCGAGAGACATTCCCGAAGTAGTGGAAGTATTAGCCTTTCACCAAAAAGAAATACCTGGTAAACCTTACCAGGCACTTGTTACTATAGGATGATAGCAACTTTTTCAACTACTCAATCGAATTCATTTCCTACGGGTACTAATCCCAAAAGGAAGGTATAAAGGGCAAAAATTGATAAATGCAGTGACAGTGAAAATAACTGCCAACAGCCCCAGAACTAGTGCCCAGGAACCAGAAATGATACCTGTGAAATACAACACCGCTATGCTGACCGCAAGTAGCAAGCGAATGATTTTGTCCGCGGAACCCATGTTCTTTTTCATTTAATGCATTGATTTACTTTTTGATACGTTCCACCATTAATAACATTTTCAAAGCCGTTTTGCTCCAAAATGCTTTTCGCTTGTCCGCTTCGATTACCAGATCTGCAAAATACTACAATGTTTTTCTTACCCTTGAATTTGGATAGCTGAGAGCCAATCCTATCCAAAGGGATATTTACTGCTCCTTTGACAGATCCAGAAGCAAACTCCCCGGCAGAGCGCACATCTACCAGGAATGCGCCTTGCTGTATTGCTTCAATCAATTTGGTGTTATCGGTAGCTCCGAATATTGCTGATAGAAATCCCATATATTATTGATTTTATGTGTTTTATAAAGATTTTTTTGCGAGATACCAATCCACCTGTTCTAGGGATTTATCCGCTTTTCTTTCTGCCAAACCTTCCAAAGTCTTTGGTGCTCCAACGATCACTTTATCACCTGGTCTGCCAGTTTAGTGGCATCGCAACTTTGTACTCGTCAGAAGTTTGAAGGGCCAGCAAGGTTCTTTTAATTTCATCCATATTTCGCCCTACATTCAATGGATAGTACATTATCAATCTAATTTTACCAGTAGGGTCAATTATAAATACCGCCCGAACTGCTGCAGTTTCACTTTCGCCAGGCTGTAGCATGCCATAGAGCTTTGATACTTTCATATCTAGATCCGCGATGATCGGAAAGTTGAACAGTACCCCAGTTTTTTCATCGACCGCATTGACCCAAGCAATATGCGAATGAATACTATCTATACTTAAACCCATCAATTTAGTGTTGTGCTGCTCAAAGAAATCACTTTCCATTGCGAAGCCACTCATTTCGGTAGTACAAACAGGCGTGAAATCAGCAGGATGGGAAAATAAAATCACCCAGCTCCCCTTATTATATTCTGAGAACTTGAGATTCCCTGTAGTAGTTACCGCATCAAAATCCGGTGCCATGTCACCAATTCTTGGTATTGAATTTATTACTTGAGTATCCATGATTAACGTGGTTAGTTAGACTTATTATAAGGGCAATTTCCACCTTTCTTGCGTCTACTACAGCGACTTTTGTCACATAGAAAGCTTTAATTTTCAAGTTAGTATGAACCTATTTTTAGGCCTTTAATCTTGAGGCACAATTCAAAAATGAAGGTGCCGGTAAAAGTAGAAACGCTATAATTTTATAACCAAGATTTATTCAGGCCTTCTTGGACTTGCCAATCTGAAAGCGCTAAAAATCTTTAAAAATTCACTGGTGATTAGACAGCATTTACCATGAAAATCGAAAGTTAGATTAACGATCTTCATGGTAATAATCTTCCACTTTGGTGAGGATTGGCTGGTGGAATAAATAGATTAATTTTTTACTACTTCATTACCTTTCTCTAACCACTCTTTCATTCCTCCAGAATAATTTTTCACCTCATCAAAGCCATTTTTTCTCAAAAGAGAATAGGCTATAGCAGCACGATCTCCACTTTGACAGTGAATTACCACTTGTTTGTCTTTGCTGATTTTATCCAAATTGCTCTCAATAGTACCTACAAAGACATGGTCCGCACCTTGGACATGGCCAGCTTTGAACTCGGTGGTATTTCTAACGTCCACTACCTGTACATCATCCTTTTTTGCCAAGGCCTTAAATTCTTCCATATCGATCACATCAGCCGTCTGCAATTCCAAGTCGTAGGCAGACACATCCTCTATAAATCCATAGATATTATCCAGTCCAACGCGCATCAACTTTCTAGTCAAATCTTCCATCTGGCTTTCCTCTGCGACTAAGATAAATTGCTCTTGATAATTCAGCAGCCAGCCAGCCCAAGTTGAAAATGAATTATTACCTTGAATATTGATGCTGTTTGGTAAGAAACCTTTAGCGAAATCGACTTTATTTCTAGTGTCTATTACTTTCAGCCCATCATTATATGCTTTGAGAAATTGAGCCTTGCTTAGCTTGGCATGCTGAGGAACTTCCACCAAAAGAGGCCTCTCTACCTTATTCAAGTGCTTCATCATAGCAAAGTATTTAGGAGGCTCAGGTTGACCGTCTAGCAAATAATCCACGAATCCTTTCTCATCAGAAGCATATTGAAATGCCCAATTTCGGATTTTTTCGTACCCTACAGTAGAACTTGGTACAGACCCCAAGGATTTGCCACAGGCCGACCCAGCGCCATGTCCTGGCCATACTTGCACATATTCAGGCAGCTCCGCAAAGCGTTGAATCGATTCATACATTTGCACAGCTCCTTTTTCCTGTGTACCTACGACACCGGCAGCTTTTTCCAACAAATCTGGTCTACCGACATCTCCTACAAACACAAAATCCCCTGTGAAAATCATGACTGGTTTGTCCGTAGCAGGATGATCTGTGAGCAAAAATGAGATGCTCTCAGGAGTATGTCCTGGAGTACGCAAAATTTCCAAGCTTAAGTTTCCGACGTGAATTTTATCTCCGTGTAGAAGTCCTTTATGGTCAAATTCATACTTCCAATCTTTGGGCCCTTCGTCTGACAAGTACATTGTGGCACCAGTCACGGCAGCTAATTCTCTAGATCCACTAAGGAAATCAGCGTGAATATGAGTCTCGGCAATATGAGTAATCTTCATATTGTTTTGTTCTGCGATCTTCAAGTAGACATCCATGTCCCGCTGTGCATCGATCACAATAGCTTCGCCTTTTACCTGACAGCCTATAAAGTAACTTGCCTGTGCTAGGGATTTGTCGTAAACATGTTGGAAAAACATAAGTATAGTAGTTTGCTGTTGTTAATTCAATTAGATACTTTAAGTACGGATGAGTATGGGCTACGTTCTGAGACTTTTGTCACATTAGCCTTACTAGATAATGAACTCACTCTAGTTAAAGTAAGCTTTAGAAAAGTGTTCTTCAATAGAAGATAACATGATATATATGTATATCCGCTTCTGTGTCAGTGTGAAGTCAAAAGCAAAAAAGGATATCTTAAACTTAAGAATTGAGGCCCCTTCGATCATCGGTCTTCCGACCAGATAAGCAAAGAATCTAAGGTGACTGGCATCATTGGGGATAATCATATAAGAAAATTAGCTTTTACTTATTTAACCTTGCTTACCAAGTCTTTTTTTAATCGGTGGTAAGGCAATTCACAAATCATCTTAAATTTCAGGTGGATTAAAAACCTACTCCTTATGAAAAAACTCTTACTCTTATCATTATTCATTTTTTTGACCACTCTCTGCTCCTGGGCCCAAATCCAGACCCCTGAGCAGTTTTTGGGTTATAAACCAGGTGATCGCTTCACTCCTCATCACCGCATGGTTGACTATTTTGAGCATGTAGCAGCTAATAATCCTAATGTGAAACTCATCCAATACGGCGAAACAAACGAAAAGCGCCCGCTGATTGTGGCTATTCTTTCGAGTTCGGAAAACATGGCCAATCTGGAACAAATCCGTACTGATAATCTTAAGAGAACGGGTATGATGGATGGAGACCCTTCTACTTCAGTACCGATAAACTGGATGTCCTTCAACGTTCATGGAAATGAGTCTGTAGGAATGGAAGCTGCGATTTCATCGTTTTACACTTTGGCAAATCCTGAAAATGCCAAGTCACAAGAATGGTTGAAAAATCAGGTGGTCATCATAGATCCATGTATCAACCCCGATGGTCGCGATCGCTACTCCAATTGGTACAATCAGAAAATGAACACTACCCTTCAGCCTGATTTACAATCTGTAGAGCATAATGAACCTTGGCCTGGCGGAAGAGCAAACCACTATTTATTTGATTTGAATCGAGATTGGGCATGGCAAGTTCAAGTAGAATCTCAGGCTAGAATGAAGCTTTACAACGAGTGGATGCCTCAGCTGCACTTGGACTTTCACGAGCAAGGCATCAACAATCCCTTTTACATGGCACCAGCTGCCGAACCACTTCATGAGCAGTTGACTGAGTGGCAGCACGAGTTTCAGGATACTTTTGGTAGAAACACTGCCAAATACTTCGATGAGGCAGGGAGATTTTACTTCACCAAGGAGCGTTTCGATCTACTTTACCCATCCTATGGCGATTCCTATCCTATGTTTAACGGAGCTATCGGCATGACTATCGAGCAAGGTGGTGGCGGTCAAGCTGGAGTTGGCGGATTTGATGCTGTAGGAGACACGGTGACATTGAGCTACAGAATTCAAGGCCACTATACCGCAGCGATGTCGGCTGCAGAAGTAACCAGCAAAAACGCTGAAAAATTACTTTCCGAGTTTGAGAAATTCTTCGATGAAAACTCTACATCTCCAAAAGGGCAATACAAAAGCTTTGTAATCAAGGGAGAAAGCAATCCTGCTCAGGTAGCCAAGTTGCTTGAACTTCTGGATAAAAATAAAATCACCTATGGAAAGGCAGGAGCTAAATCTGGTTTGAAAGGCTTTTCCTATACTTCTGGGAAAAGTGAATCTTTCTCTACAAGCGAGGAAGACATTATCATCAATGCTTACCAGCCAAAAGCAGTTTTGACGCAACTATTATTTGAGCCAAATCCAGTTTTAAATGACAGTATCACTTATGACATCACAAGCTGGTCCATGCCGTATGCTTACGGATTGGAGGCGTATGCCTTAGAAACCCGTGTGAACGCAGCAGGAGAATACGAGAAACCTGCCTTTTCTGCAAATGTGGCCGGCAAAACTCCGGTCGCATACATTGCCTCTTGGCAAGGGACCAATGATGTGGCATTCCTATCAGCCTTACTCAAGGCAGATATTCGTGTTAAATACAATGAGTTTCCTTTTGAAGTAGAAGGAAAAAGCTTCTCCGCTGGATCTCTGATGATTACCAAAGGAGGCAATGAGTATGTGCCGAATTTCGACCAAACGGTAGTCGAGATCGCCAATAAATTTGGGGTGACTCTTGCTACCACCATGAGCGGCTATGTGGACAAAGGAAAAGACTTTGGCTCGCCTAATATCCGTGTAATCCAAGCCCCAAAAGTAGCGTTAGTAGGTGGAGAAGGAACAAATTCGCTGAACTACGGTGCACTATGGCATTTCTTCGAGAAAGACCTGAATTATCCACTGGTAAATCTGGAACTAGATAATATGGGTCGCTACGACCTAAATAAATACACAGTGCTCATCATGCCTTCCATGCGTGGTGGAGGATTGAGCAAATCAGCTGAAGAAAACGTAATGCAATGGGTTCGAGGCGGAGGAAAACTAATTGCCATCGATGGTGCTTTGAATTTATTCGCGGACAAAGAGGGGTTTGACCTGAAGACTTTCGATAGTGATGATGAGAAAAAAGCTGCCAAAAAGAAACTGGATTCCCTAGCAAAAGCAGAGCGGTTAACTCCCTACCAAGAGGGTGAACGTGTGGCAATTTCAAGAGGAACAGCCGGGGCAATTTACCAAATAACGATGGATGAAACTCATCCACTCGGCTATGGAACTGGTGGGAAATACTATGCCCTTAAAAACAATTCTAACAAATTCACCTACCTAAGCAATGGAGCAAATGCCGGAATAATTGCAAATAACGATGCGTACAGAACCGGTTATATTGGATTTAAAATCAAATCCAGCATGGGTGAGTCACTGGCAATAGGAGTAGAGAGAGCTGGCCGTGGAGAAATTGTTTACTTCGTGGATGATCCAATTTTCAGAGGTTTCTGGGAGTCTGGTAAACTGATTTTGAGTAACGCGATCTTTATGGTAGGACAGTAAGACAGAGCGAATAGATTAGTCATCTGGGCATTTGAGCAAAAAATATCCAAGTGCTGCCGTTTGTGTTTCCTATGAATTAGCACTCAGTAAGCGACTGAAAATCCCTAAGCCCGGTCTTCTTTTGGGGGCTAGTCCATTTCAGACTGGGCTTCTGTGCGTTTAAATGAACAATTGGCTTTTTAACTAAAAATGATTCGCTACTATCGAAGTACTTCCGATATTTAAGCAAACAACCACCAAACATGAAATTACTTCAGCATCTAGTTCTGGCTCTTCTACTTTTCGCTACACCAACCTTCATTATTGCGCAAGACATCATGCCTCCAACTATTCCCTGGAATGGTAAAAGCAAAGAATTACTTGTGGATAAGTCTGAGAAATGGGTGACACCTTTTGAGCTTTCCGATGGATTAGAATCGCCTACTTATGCCGAAACAATGGCATGGATAGAGAAATTAGTCGCAAACTCTGAATATCTCGAACTAGTCACTGCAGGTACAAGCGAACAAGGAAGACCGATTAAACTTGTGATTGGTTCAAAGAATAAGGAATTCGGTTCAGATAAATTATCCACATCATCCAAACCTCTGATTTTCTTTCAAGCAGGAATTCATGCAGGCGAAATAGATGGAAAAGATGCGGGTATGATGTTGCTTAGAGATATTAGCCAAGGGAACAAAATAGGCTTATTAGATAACGCCAACCTACTTTTCATTCCAATTCTAAATGTTGACGGTCATGAAAGAAGAAGTGAATATGGGAGAGTAAATCAGCGAGGTCCTAAAGAAATGGGCTGGAGAACAAATGCCGTAAATCTCAATCTGAATAGAGATTATACCAAGTTGGAGACTGCAGGAATACAAGCTGTGACAGAAGTTATCAACAGCTACGATCCTGATTTATACATTGACATCCATGTCACTGACGGGGCAGACTATCAATATGACATTACTTACGGCTATGTAGCCACTGGCGGATATTCCCCGGAAATTTCATCTTGGCTTTCTACCAAATTTCAGCCAGAAGTAGATCAAGCCTTAAAGGAACAAGGACACATTCCCGGCCCCTTGCTATTCGCAGCAAATGGCAATGATTTCTCTGCGGGAAATGTCGCTTTTTCCTTCAGTCCACGATTCTCTCATACCTATGGTGATATCCGACATATGGCTTCTATCCTGATTGAAAATCACTCACTGAAACCATTCGAGCAGCGTGTTTTAGGCACTTATGTGTTTTTAGAGCAAGCGATCAAATCTCTGGGGAATCATTATGCTGCACTACAAAAAGCGGTCGAATCTGATTCCAATCAACAGAAAGAGTCTATTCCAGTCAAATTCAAATTCCGGGATACCCCGGCTGATTCAATGAAATTTCTTGGAATAGCTTCTTCAAAAGTAAAATCCGAAATAACTGGAGCAGAATATGTGAAGTGGGAAGGAAAACCTGTGACCCAGTCAGTCCCAAGCATTTTCATGGATGTACCGGAGCTGTCGGTTTCTGTTCCAAAAGCTTACTGGGTTCCAGTAGAATGGACAGATGTAATCACAAAGCTAAAACAACATGGAATTCAATTTGAAACCATTAAGGAAGCAAGAGAAGTGAATGTCGAGTTATCCACAGTCACCAGTTTTTCCATGGGAAATCAGCCATATGAAGGATTAATGCGTGTGCAAAGATTTGAATTGGATAAAACATACCGAAGGCTGACTTTAAATCCTGGATCAATAAGGGTACCTACTGATCAAGCTCTCGGTGAACTTGCTGTGATTTTGCTCGAACCAGAATCTGTGGATAGCTTTTTTCAGTGGGGATATTTCAATTCGATATTTTCGCAGACAGAATACATGGAAACCTACATCATGGAGCCTTTGATCGCTAGGATGCTATCCGAAGATGCAGATTTAAAAAAGCGATTTGAAGCTGAGAAGTTTTCTAACCCAGACTTTGCAAAATCCCCTAGAACCATTTATTCCTGGTTTTATAAGCAAACTCCTTATTTCGACCAAAACTGGAAAGTAATTCCTGTAGGAAGAGAATGGTAGTAAAACCACCTTATAATTACTTATAGCTATCATTTTGTATAAATGACTACAATCTGTTGAAAGCCTGGTAATGCCAGGTTTTCAACAGATCATGTGTCCCAAATTGAATTTCAAGGTGACCACACGTTGTTTTCCTACTATTTTGCATTTCTGAGGATTTTACTCAGTCTTACATTTTTACACTTCAGTCGCCAATTGCTACACTTCAGTCAGCTTTAATTTTTTCAACAGGACAAGTCGTGCACTTTTGATTCAAATCTAAATCGAAATGAATCCACGACTTTTACTTTTTATCGCCTTTCTTCTTTTGCAAACTCAAGCTTTTGCGCAAGCAACTATCCGAGGAAAAGTGCTGGACGAAAAAGGATTACCACTGCCAGGAGCAAACATCCAGCTCAAAGGAAGCTATGATGGAGCTACTAGTAGCCAAGATGGAAGTTATCAGTTCGAAACTTCTGCAAGGGATGCTCAAGTTTTGGTTTTCAAATTTCTTGGCTTCAAAACACAAGAGCTTGCGATTACTATTGCACAAGGTTCCAATGAAGTTCAGCCAATCGAATTAATTGAGGCGATCACCGAAATGAACTCCGTGACAATCTCTGCCGGAGCAATGGAAGCTTCTGATGCAAGCAAATCTGTAATCCTAAAGCCACTCGACATCGTGACTACACCAAGTGCCATGGGCGATATCATGGGAGCTTTTCAGACACTTCCCGGCACAAGCACCGTGGGAAATGATGGGAGATTGTTTGTTCGGGGTGGCGATGCAAGCGAGGTAGGAATCTACATCGATGGAATGCGTGTAGGAAATGCCTATGGAACCACCGCCGGGAATGTGCCGACCCGCACCCGCTTCAATCCTAACCTATTTAAAGGAACATTTTTTAGCACCGGAGGCTATTCAGCTGAATATGGTCAAGCACTTTCCTCAGCCCTAGCTTTAAATACAAAAGACCTCTCAAAAAGAAGCCAAGGAGACCTAAGCTTGATGACTATCGGCGGAGGATATTCACATACACTTGCCAATGAAAAGCAAAGCATTACTGCAAGTGCAAACTACTTCAATCTTGGACCATACCAAGGTTTGATTAAGCAAGAAGTTGATTTTGAAAAAGCTCCAAATGGCTGGGATTTGGAAGTCGCTGCGCAAAAGAAAACCGGAGAAAATGGACTCCTTAAAATAATGGCAAGAACTGAGTCAGGAGGAATGAGCCTCTGGCAGCCACTTCCAGGAACTGAAAAGCTGGTTTTGGTAGATCTAAAAAATAATTACAGCTATGCTCAGGCCAATTGGAGAACAACATTGAAAAATGACTGGTTGGTTTTTACAGGGATATCATACTCCAATAATTTTGACAAGATCGCCTATGATAGCTTAATCATCGAGCGCAAGAGTGAACTGGCTCATATCAAAGGAATTGCAATCAAGGACTTTTCCGATCGCCTTTCTGCAAAATTTGGTGTTGAGCATTTCATCCACCCCTATTCAGAAAAGTTGGTTGCTGAAGGTTGGAAGAGAGACTTTAAAGATCATGAGACCTATCTATTTACTGAATGGGATTTCTATTTGAATAAGGATCTAGTATTTCGAGGAGGCTTGAGAGGTGGCGCAAGTTCGGTATCTAATGAGAAATGGGTGGATCCAAGATTCTCTATAGCTTATCAGCTCGGCGATAAAGGTCAGCTGTCTTTTGCGACAGGAAGCTTTCATCAATTGCCTTTGGAAAACTTCCGTGTGTTGAATACCAATCTAGAAAATGCTGAATCAAATCATTTGATTTTAAACTACCTGTTTTCCAAAGAAGGCTTCACCTTCAGAGCAGAAACATTTTACAAGTCATACGATCAGCTGGTGACATTTGAAGGGTTGCCAGACGATCCAAAAGAACTCGCAACTAATGGATCTGGCTACGCCCGAGGAATTGATTTCTTTTTCAGAGATCGTGAGACCTTCCGAAATACGGACTACTGGATCACCTACAGCTTTGTAGATAGCAAAAGAAGCTTCAACCAATATGAAACCCAAGTTCAACCAAGTTTCGCTCCGAAGCATAATGTCTCTGTCGTAATAAAGCATTTTATCGTTCCCTTCAAATCTCAGATCGGAGCTTCATTTGCCTTCAATGATGGCTACAGCTACACCAACCCAAACTTGGATAATTCAGATATGAACGCCAAAACCAAAAGCTTCCAAAACCTAAGCTTATCCTGGAGCTACTTACCAAAACCGAACCTTATCATTCATCTTGCATGCTCCAACGTTTTGGGCAGAGACAATGTCTTCGGCTATACCTACAGTCCAAAAACGAATTCCCAGGGTGTTTTTGAATCCATTCCTCAAGGGCAAGTCGCTCCTAGATTCCTATTTTTAGGAGTTTTCCTCACACTTTCCAAAGACAAAACAGCAAATAATCTAAACAACCTTTAATCCATAAAATCATGAAAAAGTCAATCCTAACCATCGCTCTTTCCTTTATATTAATTTCTTTAGCACAAGCAGCTGATCCGGCTTTCATAGCAGCTATGCAAAAGCAACTAGCTGCGAAAGCAACAATTGAAACCTTTGAACAATCCCAGGAAGTCACTAATGGGTTTATGAGAATTGCTGAGGCTGCCGAGTCAGAATGGCTTCCATTCTATTATGCGGCTTTATTGAAAACAGAAGCAGCTTTTCGATTCGATATTGATAAAGATAAAAGTCTGGACGAAGCTTTGGAATTAATCAAAAAAGCAGAAAAAATAGCTCCAGGAAACTCCGAAATCACCGCCCTTAATGGATATATTTTGATGGGAAAAATATCTTTGGATCCTGCAGGTCGTGGTCAGACGATGAGCCCAGAAGCAATGCAGCTTTTTGGAAAAGCAATAAACCTAGATCGTGAGAATCCAAGAGCAGTTTCCCTGATGTCTCAAATGGAACTAGGGATGTCTCAGTTCTTTGGAACAGGACCGGAAAAAGCATGCGGAATGGCAAGAATGAGCCTAGAGCTTTACAAAAAAGAACAAGCAAAAATCACAGAAGAATATATCCTACCTACTTGGGGAAAAACCCAAGCTGATCAGGTCGCATCTAAATGTAATTAAGCAAAGAAAACATGCCTTAATTTCTTTCTGCGTCAACTACAGAAAGGAATTGAGGCTTTTTAATTAATTTCCCAATATGTCAGAAATCGACCATAAAGGAATCTGCAAAACAAAAGGAGGTATTTGGAGTACATTACCAAGCTTTCTTGTCATCAACTTAGGTATTGCAACTGTCCTGATGTTGTATTTCTGCCCAAGTTGTTTTTTAAGCTGGGAAGGAATTAAAAGCCTTGCACCAGATTTCCTTTTCTCCTTAAGTATTACCATTGCGATGAGCTATGGCGGTAATGTTGTCGAGAATTTTTATGACAAAAGAATATCGTGGATTCATCATCCTGCAAAACGTTTCATACTAACAAGTGTAACTTATCTCAGTTATGCCTTTTCGGTCTCATTCATCATTGTAGGAATATATTCCTGGGTCAAAGGTAATTTTACACTTGACAATATCCCCTGGAAGATGATCTTCAACTATTCTCTGATGCCAATGGGAATAGCATTGGGGTTTATGGCTTTGTTTACTACTCGATCATGGCTGTTGGAATGGAGAAAGTCAGCCCTCGAGGCCGAGATTCTTCGAAACGAAAAATTGGCAAGTCAATATCAGTCTTTGAAGGATCAATTGAACCCCCACTTTTTATTCAATTCCCTTAATGTGCTTTCCAGTTTAGTTTATGAAAATGCAGACAAATCTGCAGCTTTCATTCAGAAGCTATCCCGTATATATCGCTACGTGTTGGAAGCACAAAAAGAGGAATTAATCGAGCTGGAAAAGGAAGAGAGTTTTGCTAAAAATTATCTCGAACTTCAGAAAATTAGATTTGAAGAAAGCTTACAGTTTTCGATAAAAATTGAGAATCAAAACGGGTTTATACCACCACTTTCGCTCCAACTTCTATTGGAAAATGCGATCAAACATAATATTGTGAGCCAAAGTGAACCACTATTTATCCACATCTACAGAAAGGGTAATGATTTATGGATTAGCAATACTTTTCAGCCTAAGTCTAGCCAAACTGAGCCATCAACAGGAATAGGATTGAATAATATAAAAATGAGATATCAACTCCTTTCTGAAAGAAACATGGAAGTAATTCAGACGGAAGATGAGTTCTTGGTCAAACTGCCAATTTTAGAGTTATCCACATGAGAATCGTTATTATAGAAGACGAAAAACCTGCTGCCAATCTGCTTAAAATGCAAATAAAGAGGCATTTTCCAGATGCTGAAATAATTGAAAATTTAGACAGCGTTTCTAATTCTGTTCGGTGGTTTCAACAAAATAATCAGCCAGATTTAATATTCAGCGATATACAATTAGCAGATGGAATCAGCTTTTCAATTTTTGAAAAAATAAGTTTATCCACACCAATTATTTTCACTACAGCATTTGATCAATATGCCATCAAAGCTTTTCAGGTGAACGCTATCGACTACCTTTTGAAGCCAATTGATCCAAATGATTTGACAAGAGCTGTGGATAAGTTCAAAAGCAACCAAATCCGATCCTCCATAGATGTTGATGTCTTGAAAACCCTACTTAATCCAACAAAATCAGCATACAAATCCCGGTTTTTGGTACGCTTTGGAGAGAAAATTCAAAGTATACCAGTGGATGATATTTTGTATTTTAACAGCGAAGAACGAATTACTTTTTTGCATACACTGGATGGAAAAAAATACGTGCTAGAAAGCACTTTGGAACAAACAGAATCCCAGGTAGACCCAGTAAAATTCTTTCGGTTAAACCGAAAATACCTGAGCAGCCTAGAAGGGATTGATGAAATTTTCTCCTATTCCAATAGTCGTTTGAAAGTCACTTTGAAAAATTGCCGGGATCAGGATATTTTAATTAGCCGGGAAAAAGTATCGGATTTCAAAAGCTGGCTCGATCAATAATTTAGATAAATCGAATTTCTAATGTATTTTTTGAAAGATGAATAAAAGCACAGATTACGAACGCAAGCAGGAAGAGCTCACTTGGCTCGAAAATCTCCAGCGGAATAGCTGGGAACCGGAGGTGATTATATCGGGTATTACCCTTGCATTTTTGTTTGTCTTCCCGGCGAAAATTTATGAGTTCTCTGTTTACCTTATTCAGGAAATTGGTGTGGGGTATTTTCCGAGTTTGTTGATTCTTTTTTATCTGACCACGGTCGTTTCAGTTTTTAAGATATTTTTTGTGGTACATCTTTGCCTTCGATTTGTGTGGGCAGGACTCTTAGGACTTAGTTATGCATTTCCCGAAGGTGTCATCAATAAGAACCTGTTCAAAATGGCTCAGGACTATGAATACCAAAAGCCAGCAGATATGGTGCTCCGGTTAGAAAAAGTCTGCAGTATGACATTCGCCTATCCGGTTTCACTAGTGTTGGTGTTCCTGACTTTTACAGTTTATCTAGGATTATTGATTGGTGTTTACGTCTGGTTCGATCTCAATTTTTTTATCATTTATGTGATTTTCATGGTGAGTATGATTGGTTTCATGGCATTGACTTTTGCCAAAAAGAAAACTAAACTCAAAACATGGTATACTCAAAGTATGTTAAATTCTATTTCAGCCATATATCAAAGTAACATAGGTAAATGGCTAGCTGTAGTTTACTCCTTTTTGATTTTTGCTTTCTCTACTCCTATTATTATATCTGATACTCAAGACTTCACTACTTATAATAATGATCGAGGATTAATTGAAAAGGAATTGGAGTGGTCGGCCAAGTATCTGCATTATGAAACAGAACATGATTTCAATACTAGGTATCCAAGAACCTTTATTCCATCCGAAGAAATCAGTGACGACTATCTAAGATTAGGCATTGCCAGATATGAGGGAGATGGAAAAATAATTGAACAATTGAATACGGATTTTGCTAAGGAGTTAGATTCTCTGGGATGGAAAACCCTTAAAGAAACTGCAGACCTTCATAGGGTTTATATAGATGAGCAATTAGTTAAAATAGATTCTTGGTCGAAACATAGAATCGGAACCACTAAGCAAAAAATATATCAAACAGGAATAGATATTTCTAATCTTGAAAATGGTACCCATTCGCTGAGGGTGCAAAAACTACTATTAGAATATGGATTTGTGGATAATGAGCCTACTCTGATTATTGTAAACCAATGGGATCAGCTTCAATTTATTAAACGGTAAGTTTTTCATACCGGAATAGTTAATTTACAAAACACTTCCTTCTCCCATTAATGAAAAGATTTACATTACTCACTTTTTTGGCCTTCTGTATTATTGGCATTTCTTGCTCCACAAAGTCTCAAAAAGAAATGCCGATCCTTGATCTGAAGGATTTGATTGTAGATACCCTGTATTTGGAGAAGGATACATTGACCAAAAATCTCGGCTCCTATTTTTCATTTTCCGATACTGATTCAGGAAAAATAATGGCAACCTATCTAAATCATGAATTACTAATTTATAGCTATCCAAAAGGAAAACTGTTAAAAAGACAATCTTTCGAAAAAGAAGGGCCAGATGGTATAGGTTCCTTTATCACCGGCAATTTCATAGATCATAGTAGTATTTACTTTCTATCACAGCAGAAAGAATTGATTCAAGCTGATTTAAATGGAAATGTACTTGGGAGATGGGATTTACCTGAAGTAGATAGCAAAAGAGGGTATGCAAACTACTCAAGCATCGTACACAATAACCTCCAAAAATCAGGAAATGAGCTATTTTTTGTCGACATCCCCTTTGTTTTTAAAGAGGATTTTGTGGACTATGATAAGTGGGGAATGGTTTTCAATACGGAAACAAATAGCTTTTCAAATTACCAATTTCTTTACCCTCAATCTATAACAGAGTACACCGACGATGACCAGTTGGGGTTATTTAGCCATGTTTATAACCCTAAATCCAATGAGCATCTAATAAGTTTTTCTATCTCAGACTCTTTAGCTATCCTAAAAAATGGAAAGCAAAGTTGGAAATGGGCAGGAACGACGGCTCCCCTAGAATTCAAAAAAGGGATCACTATTCCGAGTGGAGAATACATTGTATTTCAACCAAATTATGAAAGCAGTAAATATGAAGGACTGGATTTGGATGCCTATGCTGAAAAAATCTTACGGTGGGTTAGAATAAAAGGACCTAATGAAGATTACCCAAAGAGGCAAGAGTATCGCCTTTTAGTTTTTGATCAAGAGTTGAATCCAGAAGCAGAAATAAAATTCAATACTGTAGAATTGGCCAAGTTTGGGTTTAACACGCCCCAAGGTTATGCCTTAAATCTTTATACCAAAACGACAGACGATATCGTGGCATATGCGATAATTGACTTCTCAAAAATCAATGAAGTAAAGTCGAGAACCAAGTAGGCAAAACAATCAAATATCGAAGTAAGACCACAGCTCAAACAAAACCTTGCAATATCAGGTAATCTTTGAGCCTTCCAGGATAAAAAAATTCATAAAAAAAAGCGAGACTATTCAGTCTCGCTTTTTACTTGTAGTTCGATTTCCTCTCCAGATTCATCCAAGAATCTGTATTCCGTCACGGGTAGGGAAGAATCTTTGATCAGTTTTATCCATTTATTATACTTGAAAAACCACTTTACTCTTCGGCTAATAATGCCTGTAGTGAAGTATGCGTGCAGGTAGGGATGCAGCCCAATTTGTATTTTACTCACATTTTGGATAGTAGCAATATGATCTACGTCTCTTTCTAGCTTATCAGCTATCAAAATAGACGCTTGAATTTTGCCGGTGCCGTTGCAAGCCGGGCAAGTCTCTTTGGTCACAATATTGACCTCAGGCCTTACTCGCTGTCTGGTGATCTGCATGAGCCCAAATTTGCTCAGCGGCAAAACAGTATGCTTAGACCTATCAAACTTAAGCTCGTCCTTCATCGCTTCGTAGATGGCTTTTTTATTTTCGGCCCTCTTCATGTCGATAAAATCGACCACGATAATTCCTCCCATATCCCGGAGTCGGAGCTGTCTGCCAATTTCTTTAGCTGCGACCAGATTGGTTTTTAAGGCCGTTGATTCCTGGTCACTTTCTTGGTTGGACTTATTACCACTGTTCACGTCGATGACGTGCAGGGCTTCTGTGTGCTCGATGATCACATACCCTCCTTGCGGAAGGCTGACCGTTTGTCCAAACAAGCTTTTGATCTGCTTTTCTATTCCAAAATTTTCAAATAGCTTGGCTTTACCATTGTAAAGCTTTACAATTTTTTCTTTTTCAGGGGCTATATTCCTGATGTAGGATCTGATCTGATCGTAAGTAGATTCTTCTTCTACGGTGATTGCGTCGAATGATTCGTTGAGCAGGTCTCTCACAAGTGAGGAAGCCATGCTCATCTCTCCAATTATTTTGTCGCGACTCTTGGCTTTCAACAATTTTGCCATGCCTTCTTCCCAGTTAGTGAGAAGATTACGAAGGTCTTTATCTAAGTCACTAACGGACTGACCTTCCGCCACTGTACGGATTATTACTCCGAAATTGGCTGGTTTGATGGAATTGATGAGTCTCAGGAGACGTCTTCTTTCCTCGTTGCTTCTGATCTTCTTGGATACGTTGACCGAATCTGAGAAGGGAACCAACACGAGGTAGCGACCTGGTAGAGAGAGCTCACAGGATAGTCGAGGCCCCTTCGTAGAGATGGGTTCTTTGACGACCTGAACCAGTATTTGCTGGTTTTTCGATAGAGGACCAGATATTTTTCCAATCTTATCGATTTCAGGTTCGTTTTCAAAACCCTTCAAATTGTAATTGCCGTAGTTGTTGTTGCGCACCATTTTGGTGAACTTCGTCAGGCTGTTGAAATTTGCCCCGAGGTCCTGGTAATGAAGAAAGGCGTCTTTCTCATAACCTACGTCAATGAAGGCTGCATTGAGCCCATTGACGATTTTGCGGACCGTACCGAGATAAATATCTCCAACTTTGAACTGATTGTCCATTCCTTCGGAATGCAACTCAACCAGGCTCTTGTCTTGAAGGAGGGCAATTCGACTTCCGTTTTGAGCAGAATCGATTAACAATTCCGTACTCAAAATCTCGTCTTATTATACTATGTAAATGAACGTTTACTCAAATGACAATAAGAAGAAGTGTATTACTTCTTCTTATGTCTGTTTTTTCTTAGTCTCTTCTTACGCTTGTGCGTAGCGATCTTATGTCTTTTTCTTTTCTTTCCGCAAGGCATAGTCTTTGGATTTAGTAGTGATACAAATAATTTATAGCTTGTCGAGATAGCTTTCGATACTTCCAAGAATCATTTCATCGGTAGTCATCGCTTTCACTTTCTCAAACTGGGCTTTCGCTTTGTTGTTTTGTTTGGCTTCGAAATAGCTCACTGCCAGATAAAATTGCCCCTGAAGGTTGTCCGGGTGATATTGGATTAATTCCTCAAATCTCTCGGTGGCACGCTTATACTGACCTGATTGCATAGATAGTACGCCCATGTTGAACAGTCCATCCTCATTTTGTGGATCCTGCTCCAAGATTTCTCTTAGCATTGTGATCCCTTGCATAGGATTGGACGAGGACACATAAGTCATCGCTACCTTGGTTTTCAAATCCAAACGGGTGGGATCGTTATCCAGCACCTGATTTAAATACTTTCGGGTCTGCTCGGCAGTATAGGATACTTTCTCTGGATCTAGCGCGAAACTGAATGCTTCATAATAAGCGTTTCCTGCTTTCTCTGCTAATACCAGGTCCGACTGCTGATCAGCAGCTAAACTAAGATAATACCCAGCACTATCGTACTTCCCAAGTTCCTGATAGATTGCTGCGATTTCTTCCGAGGAAGATTTCATTTCCTCTTTCGAAGTGTTTTCAGCGATCTGAAGTTTCAGTGTATTTATCTGAAGCCTCTGATCAGGACTTAACTCAGCCTCATGCATTGCTACTGGATCCTCGGATGAAGTGGCTGCGGCTCCAGTTTCCTGGGAAACTGAATCTGCTTTACTTTCATTGTCTACGACCACAGTAGGAAGAACATACAATCCTCCGACTGCGACGATCCCTAGTGCAATAAGTATGAGTTGAGATCTTTTCATGTCAAAAACTCTTCAGACTTAGTCCTGAGGAGCTAGTTCCTTGATTTTTTTACTGTTTTTGATCTTCTCTACAAACACCTTAGATGGCTTGAAAGCCGGGATGTAATGCTCGTCGATCACGATAGCTGTGTTTTTGGAGATGTTTCTGGCGATTTTTTTAGCTCTCTTCTTGTTGATGAAGCTACCAAATCCTCTCACGTAGATGTTGTCTCCTTCAGACATTGAATCCTTCACTACTTTGAAGAACGCCTCAATGGCTTGTGTAACATCATCCTTCTGGATTCCTGTTTTGTCCGAAATCTTAGTGATTACTTCTGCTTTAGTCACTGTAATATTAATTTAGAAATTACGAAATAAGCTTAACAACCTATTAACCAAGTGTTTTTGGGACTGCAAATGTAAGACAACCATTGTAATTAAAAAACTTATTCATAAAAATTAGCTTGATTTGTATGATAGAATATTATTGACCATGGATCACAAAACCACTGAATATCAGACTTTTTCGTATCAAATACTAACTTGGTATAAAGAAAACCCACGTGAATTACCATGGAGAGAAACCCATGATCCATACAAAATTTGGCTCTCAGAAATCATTCTTCAGCAAACTCGCGTCGCTCAAGGGTTACCTTATTATTATGCTTTTGTCGAGGCTTATCCTACGGTAAAAGATCTCGCTTTGGCTCCGGAGGAAGAGGTACTGAGATTGTGGCAGGGGCTGGGGTATTATAGTCGAGCCCGCAACCTTCATGCTTGTGCAAAGAGTATCTGGTTTGACAAGAACGGTATTTTCCCCAACACGTATGATGAGCTACTTAAACTAAAAGGAGTTGGTAGCTATACCGCGTCTGCAATTGCCAGTTTTGCTTATGGTGAGGTAAAGGCAGTGGTAGATGGAAATGTATTCCGGGTGCTAGCACGATATTTCGGTATAGAAACAGACATCGCGAGTTCCAGGGCGAAGAAAGAATTCGAAGCTTTAGCCAACCAAATTATCCCAATAGATCAACCCGGAGAGTTTAATCAGGCAATGATGGATTTTGGAGCAAGGATGTGTACGCCCAAAAATCCAGGATGCGAAATATGCCCTCTCAAATCGTCTTGTTTTGCCCTCCTATATAATATGGTGTCGGATCTACCTGTGAAAATCAATAAAGTGAAAATTAAAGAGCGTCACTTCCATTACTATGTGATCAAGTGCGGTGGTAAATGGGTTTGGAAAAAAAGAACCTCCGGTGATATCTGGGAAGGGCTATTTGACTTTCCTCAGGAAGAAACTAAAGAGGATCAAAATTTCCAAGCTATCGATATTCCTTCAGCTAGCGAGAAGGAATTTCAGCCATTCCCAAAAAAATACAGACACATTCTGTCACACCAGCGATTGAATGCTGTTTTCTCAGAAATAGAAATAAAGGAAGAAAATTTGGATCAGCTTGAAAACTGGTGCGAAAAGGAGGGTTTTATGCTGGTAGCAGAGGACAAAATTGAATACCTGGCTAAACCGAAGTTGATCGTAAACTTTTTGAACGATCAAGGGATTTGAGTACCTTCAAGTATTAGATTTTTTCAAACTTTAAAATAAACTAAACTATGGCAGGAGTAAATAAAGTAATCTTAGTGGGTAATCTTGGGTCAGATCCAGAAGTTAAATATTTGGAAGGTGACAATGCAGTAGCAAATCTTAGCATCGCAACTACCGAAGCTTACAAAAATCGAAATGGCGAACGTGTAGAGCAAACGGAATGGCACGACCTGGAAATGTGGGGAGCTCAGGCAAAAATCGCTGAGCAATACCTCAAAAAAGGCAGTCAGATCTATGTGGAAGGCAAACTCAAAACTGACAAATGGCAAGATGAGCAAGGTCAAAATCGCTACCGTACTAAAATCAGAGTGTTAAGCTTCACTATGCTGGGAGCCAAGCCAGATGGTGCCATGGGAGGAAACACTAATGCTCCACAGCAATCAAATCAACAAAGACCGGCATCTGCAGCTCCTACTTCTGCACCAAAAGCACAAGAAATGGTCTCAGATACGGAAGATGATGATCTACCATTTTAATAATCTATTCCTCTGGAAGCTATTTTCAGGGGAATTTTTTAATTTTGCATTAACCATTGCGGTTTAATACATGGACGATCCCTACCCGAGTTACCATTTACTCGCTCAGATTAGCTCACCTTCGGTAAGTTATTTGATTCTAAATGGATTGCTTTTTATACTACTATTAATAGGCTCTGCCCTGGCTTCTGGTTCAGAGGTAGCATTTTTTTCCCTAACCAATGAAGATCTAGGCAATATCGACGAGGATAATACGCCTCGCGGTAAAAAAGTGATAAACTTAGTAGAGTCGCCTAAAAACCTGCTCAGCACTATTCTGATCCTCAATAATCTAATTAACATTGGGATAGTGACATTAACTACATTTGTGGCATGGTCCATCTTTGGGCAAAATGCCACAGGAATTATCATCATCCTTGTCCAAACGGTTGGAGTAACTTTCGCAATCGTGTTTTTTGGGGAAATAGTACCGAAAGTATATGCGAATAAAGCCAAGGTCGAATTTAGCCTAATCATGGCTCCAAGTATCAGTTTTTTCTCTACAATACTTCGACCTTTTTCTAAGTTCTTGATGGCCTTTAGTAATTTACTCGAAAAGAGGATTGAAAAAAAGGGCTATTCCCTCTCGGTAAATGAACTGAATCAGGCCTTGGAATTGACAACTGAGGACGCTCCAAATGAAGAACGAGAGATACTACGAGGAATCGTAAACTTTGGTACCCTTACAGTAAAGCAGGTGATGCAAAGCCGCATGGACATCACGGCAGTAGATATGGAAATGGATTTCCATGAACTGATGGACAAAATCAATAAAAGTGGCTATTCTAGAATCCCGGTTTACGAAGAAACTATTGACAATATTCAAGGCATACTCTACATAAAGGACCTACTTCCATACATTGAAAAAGACGAAGATTTTGCATGGAATGAATTAATCCGAAAGAGTTTCTTCGTACCGGAAAATAAGAAAGTAGATACACTTTTAAAGGATTTTCAATTGAAGCGAGTCCACATGGCTATCGTTGTGGATGAGTATGGAGGAACGTCTGGTTTGGTCACATTGGAAGATTTGATAGAAGAAATTATTGGGGAAATAAATGATGAATTTGATGACCATGATGACATCTTCTTTCAGGAAATTGATCCTTCTACCTTCATTTTTGAAGGAAAGGTCTCTCTCAATGATTTTTGTAAAAAACTGGAATTAGACGGACAGATTTTCGAAGAGGTAAAAGGTGAAAGCGAATCACTTGGAGGCTTGCTTTTAGAGTTGAATTCCAAATTGCCAAAGAATGGCACAAAGATCAAGTTTGAGGATTTTGAATTTACCATCCTTGCAGTAGATTCACGGAAAATCAAAAAAGTAAAGGTTCACATTAATTCTTTAGACAAGGATTCATTAGGGCCTTATACTGATTGAAAAGCAGCCAATTACAATATTTTTAATTATTCAATGAATTCAGAATAATATTCTTCAGCTGAATCATTAAACAACGAATCGACGAATTCGAAAGAAAATTCACGGAAAATAATTTTATTTTTTTTAAGATTAATTTTGGGTACCCCAAAACTAAAATCATGACATACTTTTTTCTGGAAAAGTGTCAAAAAACACCCTATCTATTCAAATACCGCTATAAAATTTACAGCTACGTTCAATTTTTCACACCAAAAAGGTAATTGCCAAAATTTTAATAAAGTTAAAATCCATAAGTAATAAGGCACTAAAGCACCCGTTTTATTGCCGTAATTTTAATAGGACATTTTTTTTTTGTAATTTTTGGAAATTTTGAACCTAATAAATTCTATAAAAATGCAAGAAGGTTTGTATCGATCGGAGTTTGAGCATGACTCCTGCGGTATAGGTGCAGTTGTCGATTTGAGCGCAGTACCCTCACATGAGACAATTAGCGATGCCTTATACATGCTGAGCAACATGGAGCACCGTGGTGGAAGAGGGGCTGATCCCAAATCTGGCGATGGTGCTGGCATATTAATTCAGGTACCACATCAGTTCCTTAAGGATATCACTGCACGTACAGAAATCGAGCTTCCAGAAGCTGGATCTTATGGCGTGGGCATGACGTTTTTCCCAAAGAATAAGCAACTATTCCACAAGTCAAAAGAACTACTTAATCAACTTATTGATGAGTTGGGTTTTGAATTAATCGGATATAGATCCGTGCCGGTGGACGAAACCGTACCAGGTTCCGGAGCACTAGAAGTGATGCCTAATATAGAGCAACTTTTTGTCAAGCATAAAAAGGGACTCACAGGAATTGAATTGGAGCGCAAGCTTTATGTGCTTAGAAACTATTCCACTTCTGAAATCAACACTAAGATTCCAGGAGTAAACCAGTCCTTCTATTTTGCGAGTTTGAGCAGTCAGACACTTATATATAAGGGACAACTTCGGACTGATCAGGTATTGGCTTTTTACAAAGACTTACAAAACCCGAGAATAGGCTCTGCATTTGCAATTGTACACTCACGATTCTCTACCAATACTTTTCCAAACTGGAGATTGGCACAGCCATTCCGATTCCTTTCTCACAATGGTGAGATCAATACGATCAAAGGGAATCTGAATAAGATGAAGTCTAAGGAAAACCTCATGAAATCGAAGTTTTTCACTGATGAGGAGCTTTCTCGATTGATGCCTATTACTGATAAGCAGAAGTCTGATTCAGCGAATCTTGACGCGATGGTAGAACTTCTCACGTTGAGTGGTAGATCCCTTCCTCATGCTATGATGATGCTTGTGCCAGAAGCTTGGCAGGATAATGAAGTGATGGATCGAGACAGAAAATCATTCTATAAATTCCATGCTTCACTTGTTGAGCCATGGGATGGTCCAGCTGCTTTGCTCTTTACAGATGGAAAATCTGTTGGTGCTACGCTTGACAGAAATGGCCTGCGTCCACTTAGATACTTTATTACTAAAGATCAAAGACTGATTCTTTCTTCCGAGGCAGGCGCATTGCCTATTCGGGAAGCTACAATATTAGAAAAAGGCAGAATCAGTCCAGGTAGAATGATTTGGGCTGATTTGGAAAAAGGCCGAGTGGTATTTGATGAGGAAGTAAAAGGTGAAATCTGCAGAAAACAGCCTTATGAGCAGTGGGTAGCAGACCAGCGAATCAAACTTCGTCTGGAGGATGCCCCAAAAACGCTGACTCATCCATATTCTACCGAGAACATTAAAAAGCACCAAACTATATTTGGATACACTTCTGAGGAACTCAAAGTAGTCTTGAGCCCAATGGGAGATACTGCCTATGAAGCAATTGGCTCAATGGGAGCGGATACCCCATTAGCTGTTCTATCCAAAGAAAGTCAGCATATTTCCAATTACTTCAAGCAACTATTTGCGCAGGTAAGTAATCCTCCGATCGATCCGATTCGTGAGCGTTTGGTGATGTCTTTGTTCACCCGATTGGGCGTAGGACAGAATATTTTGGAAGAAAGTCCTAAGCACACGCGTCAAATCCATATTTCCCAGCCAGTACTGCTAAATGAAGACCTGGAAAAGATTCAGAATATGGAAGGGCAAGGCTATAGATGTGCTACTCTTTCCAGTCATTTCCTAGCAGATCACCAGCCAGGAAGGCTTTTGGAAGCACTTGACAAGCTATGTGATGAGGCTGAAAAAGCAATTAGTGAAGGAAAAAATGTCATCATTATTTCTGACAGAAATAGTACTAAAGAATATGCACCAATCCCATCTCTATTGGCGATCGGGGCAGTTCACCATCATCTTGTCAAAAAGAAAATAAGAACTAGCGCCGGCTTGGTGCTGGAATCTGGAGATATCCGCGAAACACATCATTTCGCAACTGCAATTGGATACGGTGCTTCTGCCATCAATCCATACATGGCATTGGAATCTCTTTTGGATATGTTTGAAAAAGGTGAATTGCCTAATGCAAAAAACCAGAAGAAATTATTCTCAAATTATCAAGCGGCGATAGGAAAAGGACTACTCAAAGTGCTTTCCAAAATGGGAATCAGTACGCTTCAGTCTTACCAAAGTGCACAGATTTTCGAAGCAGTAGGACTTGGACCAGAAGTTATTGATAGATGTTTTAAAGGAACAATTTCCAGAATCTCAGGTATAGCTTTTGACGAATTGGCTGAAGAAGTCTTGATTCGTCATAGGGCCGCTTATGAGACAGATTCTCCTATTCTAGAGCAAGGAGGCGTGTATCAGTGGAAAAGAAGAGGTGAAAAACACTTATTCAATCCTGAAACAATCCACCTACTTCAGAAATCTACCCGCTTGAATGATTTTGCTTTGTATAAGAAATTTGCAGCCAAAATCAATGAGCAAAGTAAAGATGCTTTGACCTTAAGGGGCTTATTTGAATTCAAAAAACGAATCTCTGTACCAATTGACGAAGTAGAGCCGGCATCTTCCATTATGAGAAGGTTTGCCACTGGTGCGATGTCATTTGGATCTATTTCTCACGAAGCACACTCTACTTTGGCGATAGCCATGAACAGGATAGGCGCCAAGAGTAACTCTGGAGAAGGCGGAGAAGACGAAATTCGATTTGCCAAAAAAGAAAATGGAGACTGGGAACGCTCAGCGATTAAGCAAGTAGCCTCCGGTAGATTCGGCGTAACTAGTAATTACCTAACAAATGCCGCCGAGCTCCAAATTAAAATGGCACAAGGAGCAAAACCTGGTGAAGGTGGTCAGCTTCCAGGACATAAAGTAGATGATTGGATCGGTAGAGTAAGACACTCCACGCCTGGCGTAGGTTTGATTTCTCCTCCACCACACCACGATATTTATTCTATCGAGGATTTGGCTCAGCTGATTTACGATTTGAAAAATGCGAATAGAAAAGCCAGAATCAATGTCAAGCTTGTTTCCCAAGCGGGAGTCGGGACTGTAGCAGCAGGTGTGGCTAAGGCCATGGCTGATGTGATCCTCATCTCTGGAGCAGATGGAGGAACAGGAGCATCTCCATTGAGTTCAATTCGTCATGCAGGTTTACCATGGGAGCTTGGACTCTCTGAAGCACATCAAACGCTAGTGAAAAACAACTTACGTAGCCGTGTTGTCCTTCAAACCGATGGTCAGCTAAGGACTGGGCGTGATCTTGCGATTGCAACCCTTCTAGGAGCTGAAGAGTGGGGAATTTCTACTGCTGCTCTAGTAGTGGAAGGATGTATTATGATGAGAAAATGCCACCTGAACACTTGTCCAGTTGGAATTGCAACTCAAAATCCAGATCTAAGAAAATTATTTACAGGTGATCCAGATCATGTGGTAAACTACTTCCAATTCTTGGTACAAGATCTACGTGAAATCATGGCTTCGCTAGGTTTCCGTACAATAGATGAAATGGTCGGACAAAGCAACGTGCTCCAGTCTACCGGACATCTGAACCATTGGAAATGGGATAAAGTGGACTTAAGTCCAATATTCCATAAGGTAGAAGTTCCAGATCACGTAGGTATTCACAAGCAAATTGATCAGGATTTTGAACTGAAGAGAGTTTTGGACCGGCAGCTAATCAAAGCTGCACTACCATCACTTGAACAAGCGATGGCTTCCTCTGGAAGTTTCCAGATCAAAAATATTGATAGGTCAGTGGGAGCGATGCTTTCCAATGAGATTTCTAAAATATACGGTAGTCCAGGATTACCTGAGGATACCATCAACTTCAAATTCACAGGGTCTGCAGGCCAGACATTTGGAGGATTCCTTACCAAAGGAGTCAATTTCGAACTGGAAGGTGAAGCCAATGATTACTTTGGAAAAGGTCTTTCCGGCGGAAAACTGATCATCTACCCAAGCAGAAATGCCAAATTTGTTCCTGAGGAAAATATCATCATTGGTAACGTAGCTTTCTATGGTGCTACTTCTGGTGAGGCATACATCAATGGAAAAGGCGGGGAGCGATTCTGCGTGAGAAACTCCGGTGTACAAACTGTAGTAGAAGGAATTGGTGATCACGGTTGTGAATACATGACGGGTGGTTTGGTAGTGAATCTTGGAGAGATAGGACGAAACTTTGCTGCCGGAATGAGCGGCGGGATTGCCTATATCCTTAAAGATTACATTACAGAGATCAATCCAGAATTGGTCGATATCGATATTCTGGAAGATGAGGATTACAGCACAATCAAGACATTCCTGAAAAGACATGTAAAACTGACTAAATCAGGGTTAGGAACTAAGTTTCTAGAAGAATGGGATACTTATAAAGAGAAGTTTATTAAAGTGATTCCTAGAGATTACAAGGCAGTTTTAGAGAAAAGAGCATTAGAACAATCAAAATCATTGGCGTAAAATGGGAGCGAAAGAAGGATTTATACAATTCAAAAGAGAAACTCCGGTTACCCGTGACGCGAAAGCTAGAATAGGTGACTACAAGGAAATATATGAGCCATTTAGTGGCGAAAAGTTAAATAATCAGGCTGCACGATGCATGGATTGTGGGGTACCGTTTTGCCATAATGGTTGTCCACTTGGTAATGTAATACCGGATTTCAATGATGCGGTTTATAAAAACGAATGGGAGCAAGCGATTAAAATTCTACGCAGCACCAACAATTTCCCTGAATTCACAGGGAGAATTTGTCCAGCTCCGTGTGAAGCAAGCTGTGTATTAGGCATCAATAAAGATCCCGTTGCGATTGAATTGATCGAAAAAAACATCGCTGAGAAGGCATACGAATTAGGCTTGATCAAAGCAAATCCGCCAAAAACACGAACTGGAAAATCAGTTGCTGTAGTAGGCTCTGGGCCTGCAGGACTTGCAGCAGCAGACCAACTAAATCAAGCAGGGCATGAAGTAACGATTTTCGAAAAAGACTCAAAGCCAGGAGGATTACTTCGATTTGGCATTCCAGATTTCAAGCTTGAAAAATGGGTGATTGATCGTCGAATCGAATTCATGAAACAAGAGGGAGTAATTTTCTCATGTGATACTGAAATAGGTTTCAATATCAAAGCGGAGAATATTCTTAAAAACTTTGATGCAGTGGTACTTTCCACTGGAGCAGGACAGCCCAGAGGATTAAACATCAAAGGCGCTGAAGCAAAAGGTGTTCATTTTGCCATGGAATTCTTAGGCCAACAAAACAAGGTGGTATCTGGTGAAATTAAAGAAAACCCAATTTCTGCTAAAGGTAAGCACGTCATCGTAATAGGTGGTGGAGATACTGGCAGTGACTGTATAGGCACATCTAATAGACATGGAGCTGCTTCAATTACTCAGCTTGAACTATTGCCTAAGCCTCCTCAGCAGAGAAACACTCTGAATCCTTGGCCAGAATGGCCTATGACTTTGCGTACTTCAAGTTCGCATGAAGAAGGTGCTGAGCGTGTATTCTCGATCCTTACCAAGGAATTTATTGTAAATGAAGAAGGTCAAGTAACTGGCTTAAGCTTGGTAGATCTAGAATGGGTACATAAGGATGGTCGAATGGTTTTCGAAGAAATTGCTGGAACCGAACGTACCGTTCCATGTGATCTCGCATTCTTGGCGATCGGCTACACTGGACCGGCGCAGAATGGTTTACTAGCAGCATTTGGGGCAGAAACTATGGAAAACACGCTTCCGAAGTCTAAAAATTATCAAAGCACTAATTCAAAAGTTTTCCTAGCTGGAGATATGCGAAGAGGTCAATCTCTAGTCGTTTGGGCGATATCTGAAGGTAGAGAAGCTGCTGTAAAGGTAGATGAATACCTAATGGGAGAATCTAACCTTCCACAGAAAGACGAATCGTTCTTCCAAGTGGAAGAGGAAATATTAGATTAAATAAGCTGTATTTCAAAGACAAAAAGCCATCCCGAGTGTTCAGGATGGCTTTTCTAGTATTATGAGAAAAGGAGAATTAATTACCTCCTCTTCTCCCTTTCCGTGGATCACCTTCGATTTGCGCATTTGGTCTGCCTCTACGACGATCATCCATTCTTTCCGCCTTGATTTCAGTCCATTTTGCTTTTTGCTCTTCAGTTAGCACCGCCTGGATTTTAGCATCCTGGGCTTTCAATTCCTCCCTCTTGGCTTCCATTTCTGCTTTTCGTGCCTCCATTTCAGCTTTTCTTTCAGCCATTTCGGCCTCATTCTTTTTAGCATACTCAAGGTTGATTTCTAAGATCTGCTTTTTCTGTGCTTCAGTAAGTGAAAGTGACTCAGCCATTTGCTCAGTAGATCGCTTTGCTCTTTCTTCCGCGGTTGGTCTTTCACCACCTCTCTTTTGTGCCATTGTGCTTAGGCTGATCATAACCATCATACCTGTAGCGAAAATCCATTTGTTCATGTGTTCTAGTGTTTAGTTACACGATTTAGACAGACCTAGAACAGATGAGTTTAATCACACATAAAATTGTTTTTGTTAACAAATCTAAATTATCTATCTCTCTTCAGTCAGTTCTTTCTGCTCACTAGGGCGCACCGCTTTAGGTTTGATAAGCAATCTTAGGCTTGGGTCGAAGCTCAAATAATTCCAAGACCAATCGAGGAAGATAAATACTTTGTTTTTCACCCCAAGGATCGCCATCAGGTGAACAAATAGCCAAGTAAACCAGGCAAGAATGCCCTGAAACTTGATAAATGGTAAGTCAACCACGGCCAATTTTCTACCTACAGTAGCCATGGAACCCAAATCCTTATATGTAAAAATTTTCCTCTCTTTGCCCTCTTCGATTCTTTGAAGATTAGTTGCAAGGCAAACAGCTTGTTGAATAGCTACTTGAGCAACTTGAGGATGACCCTTTGGATACTCCGCCTGAGACATCAAACTAATATCTCCCAAGGCAAAAACATCCGGACACCCTTTAACTTCAGAAAAATCATCAACGAAAATTCTACCATTCGGGGCATAACTTTCCTCATCAATTCCCCCAATTCGATTCGGTTTGATACCAGCAGCCCAGAGAAGGGTTTGCGTCTGAATTGCTTCTCTATCTGCTAGAATTACTTCCTCTCCATTATAGTCTTTCACCAAGGTTTTCAGCATCACTTCTACCCCAAGATCCTGCAGATACTTCAATGCATGTGCTTTTGACTCCGGAGACATAGAACCTAGTAAATCTGGGCCTGCCTCTATAAGCACTATCTTCATATTATGGAAATTCAACTCGGGATAATCCTTTGGAAGCACAGTATTCCTCAAATCGGCCATTGCTCCGGCCAGCTCTACTCCAGTTGGTCCGCCACCGACGATCACTACATTCATCAATGATTTTCGATCCTCAGATCTCTCAATATTGATAGCACGCTCGTAGTTGGAAATTATCTTATTCCTGATGTAAAGCGCCTCAGAAACAGTTTTCATTGGAGAGGCAGATTCTTCTATATTTTTATTTCCAAAATAATTAGTGTCCGCCCCCATTGCCATCACCAGATAAGTATAATCCAAGTATCCCATGTCGGTATAGACCCGCTTAATTTTTGGATCAAAGTACTCCACCTGCGCCATCCGAAAAGTCACATTTTTTGACCCATGAAATATTTTGCGTAGCGGAAATGAAATAGCGCTGGGCTCCAGGCCTGCTGTAGCCACTTGATAAAATAAGGGCTGAAACTGATGGTAATTGTGCTTGTCCAAAAGGATCACCTGAAACTTCTTTTTCATCAGCTTCATTGCAAGCTTTAAACCTCCAAAACCTGCGCCTACAATAACTACTTTCGGTAAATCTGATTTGGGAATGTTTGGGAGAGGATGGGAAAGAAAATCCGACATAATAAAAGTGTTTTAATTGCTTACGATTTATAAGCTATTTTGGGCAGATTTCTGGGATTAAATTACCAAAACTTTCTTCTGAGTTATTCATTTTTCAGCCTAAACGAAAAGAATTGCTAATTTTACCACGCTAATAGTTTATAACCATGGGAAGAGCATTTGAATTCAGAAAAGAGAGAAAATTCAAGCGTTGGGACAAAATGTCCAAAGTTTTTACGCGTCTAGGAAAAGAGATCGTGATGGCGGTGAAATCGGGTGGTCCCGATCCTGCTTCTAATCCAAGACTTCGTACAATCATCCAGAATGCGAAGGGAGCACAAATGCCCAAAGACCGAATTGAAGCAGCTATCAAGCGCGCCTCAAATAAGGATGAGAAAGATTACGAAGAAGTGGTTTACGAAGGCTATGGCCCTTTCGGAATCGCTGTCGTGGTAGAAACCTCCACAGACAACATCAACAGAACTGTCGCTAATGTGAGAAGCTATTTTTCTAAAGCTGGTGGCTCACTAGGAACGTCTGGATCAGTGGTTTTTATGTTTGACAGAAAGGCTGTTTTCCGCTTTGCAAAAGGGGAGTTTGACCTAGAAGAATTAGAGTTCGAATTAATTGATTTTGGCCTGGTAGACATTGATGAAAACGAAGGAGAAATCTTCGTTTACACAGAATTTGAAGACTTTGGCACCATGCAAAAAGCACTAGAAGAACGAAATATAGAAGTTATCAGCGCGGACTTTCAACGCTTCCCGACTACCCTCACAGAACTAGATGAGGAGCAGGAAGAGATTATCAATAAGATGATAGAAAAGATGGAAGATGACGATGACGTAAATCAAATTTTCACAAACATGGCCTAGGCACCCGCCTAGGTTTTTTTATTTTATGAATTTCCCAAAAAGAGAAAATTTCCAGGCTGTAGAAAAGCCACTAATTATTGTAGGAAGTAAGAACCCCGTTAAAATAGATTGTACTGAATCCGCTTTTACTGAAGCTTTTGCTAAGGGATTTGTGGTAAATGGCATCAATGCTGCCTCGCAAGTTTCCGATCAACCCAAAGGTGATGAAGAGACCTATTTGGGGGCAAGAAATCGAGTAATCAATGCAAGAAAAACCTTCCCTGAAGCAGACTATTGGGTGGGTATAGAAGGAGGAATAGCTGAGGATGAAGGAGGCATGTACGCTTTTGCTTGGATATATATCGAAGATAAAACTGGGTTAAAAGGCAAAGCAAAAACTGGAATTTTTTACCTCCCAGAAGTCATTGCTAAACTCATTCAATCTGGAATGGAATTGGGGGAAGCTGATGACCAGGTTTTTCTCAAGAAAATTCAAAACAAAATGGAGGTTCTGTGGGCATCCTAACTCATGGTGTACTTACTAGACAAACCTATTATAACCAAGCAATTATACTGGCTTTGATTCCTTTTATGAACAAAGAACTGTATTAAGAGAATCGATTTTTCTAATTTTTTTAGCTAAGTACATTTTAATCGAAAAAAATTTGATTATTATTGAATAATTGAAATTTACAACTTTGATTTATCCTATAGAGACGGAATATTCCAACTATCTCTAATAAATCAATACTAGTAGAAGTTGCTTAAATCACCCCTATCATTAAGTAGCTATAGACCTCTCATTGGAGAGGTCTATTTTTTTAAATTCTTTAGAAAGTTATTCAAGGCTACTCTCCAATCAGGATCAGCATCCCATTCAGGGCCTATGTACAGCTCCTCACGAACAAGAAGCTTGATGTAATATTTTACAACTATCCTTGAAGCAGCTTCATCCGTTCTTGGTTCTAGCCCCATACTTTTCATCAAATCTGCTTCTCTGCCTTCTACTTTTACCAACAGAAACTGGACTTTTTCTTGAATTAATTCTGCTTCAGATTTTGCCTCGGTGAGCCACTCAATTTCATATGGATATTCCTGCTTGAGCACTTGTTCGATTCCGGCTTTTTGAGCTGCCTGCTCAGCCAGGATCACTTCGGGCGACTTACCATACATATCATACCTAAAGTAACTAAGTAGGCCTGTTTCTGCTGATGAGCCTTCAATTGTAATCCCTAACTTAAACACATCAAGGTTGAGCGGATTTTGGGGAATAAATTTAAGGTTAGATGTCGTTTCCGTATTACTGATACTTAGAAACTCAGGCACTTCTAAAACAAGAAGATTTTGTGTCGGCTGAAGTTCACCTATACTAGCAAACTGGCCAGTAACCGCGCCTATATCAGCTCCTGTTATGCCATAAAGCGATTTACTTGGAATAATATTTTTGTCACCGGTAAAAGACCCTACGTGAATATTCATCTGATTTTTCTGCCTGGTGATTAGAATAATATTCTTAACAAGCCGCTGCTGAAACGCCTTGGCAAAGTCTGTCTGCACAGCCTCAGATAGCGCTACTTTCTCTAGTTCAAAATAGGCCACAGGATCTCCACCTGCCTTTACCAGTGAATTGTGCACGCTATCTGCCACTTCTTCCCAAGTCATGATGGGTCTAGCAGAAGGGTCGGCTGAGATTAAAACCACCGATTTTCCATTAAAAAATGTCTGAGGTAGAGCCCCTTGAGCCGAAACCGGCTTGTGATTTACTAAAAGAATAAAAATAAAAAGGATATTATATTTCATGAATTCAGAGGTGTGATCCACTAAGCTTATTAATTTTACCAATATACATAACGCAAAATACTTTCCTTGATGCAACTCTCAATCAAAAACGCAATAAGTTGTTTCTTATTTCTACTAATTTTTCAAGCGAATGGGCAAAGTATTTCTCCAAAAAGTCTCATTGAAAATATCAAGTATTTATCTTCTGATGAGCTTAAAGGCAGAAAAACTGGCAGTGAAGGAAATGCTGAAGCACGTTCTTTTATTCTTGATCAATTTAAAAGCATTGGACTGAAGACGCAATATGCCGATTATCAGCAAAAGTTTACTTTTGAAAGTAGGAGAGATAACAAAACATACGAAGACGCTATTAATATTTTAGGGTTTGTAGCTGGTAAGGAGTCAAAAAAACTGATTGTAATTACTGCACACTATGATCACGTGGGAATAGGCAGGCCCAATGCAGATGGTGATACCATTTACAACGGTGCCGACGACAATGCATCAGGAACTGCCGCATTGATAGAATTAGCCAGGTATTTTAAAAAACATAGACCTGAGCACTCCATGATTTTTACTGCATTGGACGGCGAAGAGATGGGATTACAAGGTGCAAAAGCATTACTTAAAGATTTCCCCTTTGAATTAGATCAAATTCTTCTCAACATCAATATGGATATGATTTCCAGAAATGAAAAGGGAGAGTTATATGCTTCGGGTACTTACTACTATCCCACTTTTAAAACCATCTTAGAAGGAGCGTCTATTGGTTCTACTCCCAAGTTAATGTTTGGCCACGATGAACCGAACACAGGAAGGGATAACTGGACTCAATCCTCAGATCAAGGACCATTCTTTAATGCGAATATTCCACATATTTATTTCGGCGTAGAAGATCACCCAGACTATCATAAACCAAGTGATTCTTTTGAAAATATAGACGAACAGTTTTATATCAATGCTGTCAACCTTATCTTGAAGTGTACAATAGCATTGGATGTGGAATTACCCAAAGAGTAAGGCCTCTCCTTTCCATTGGTTTACTTCTTACTTACCTTAGACTTTTAAGCACGCAACTAACGCGATATTTTGGCTAAAACTGATTTTATCACCAGGCTTTTGATATGGAGACTCAGACACATGAGTAACCAAACCTTTATCCTACTTCTCAGCGGGATCATAGGTATATTATCAGGTCTTGCCGCAGTGATTCTAAAGGAAGGAGTACATGCTATTCAGCATTTTCTAACGGAAGGGTTTTATAAAGAATATGCCAATTTCCTTTATATCATCTATCCACTTATCGGTATTGTGACAGCCTACATCTTAGGAAAGTATATTTTCAAAGATTGGGGGGGGCATGGAATCCCGGATATCCTGTTCAACATCTCCAAAAAGCAAAGCATCATTGCAAGAGTAAAAACCTACAGTCGTGTAGTTACTTCTGCTATAACTGTTGGATTCGGTGGATCTGTCGGTCTTGAGGCACCAATGTTAGTAACAGGCTCGGCGATCGGATCTAATGTTGGATCTCTTGTTCACCTGAATGCAAAAAAGAGGACACTCCTGATAGGCTGTGGTGCAGCCGCTGCCATTTCTTCCATATTTGGCGCTCCGATAGGCGGAGTGATTTTCGCGATAGAAGTAATCATGATGGAAATTAGCACTGCTAGTTTTATTCCCCTGTTGATTGCATCTGTTACCGGCTCTTTGACATCCATGGTTCTTATCGGCAAAGACTCCGTTTTCAACTTCAAATTGACTGAAAACTTCCAGGCTTCCCACATGCCTTATTATTTGCTGCTGGGAATAACCTGCGGTATAGTATCTCTCTATTTTAGCCAGGCTGTAAGAAAAACAGAATCTTTGATGGAGAGTTTTGATAGCCAAGCTTTGAGGATACTTTACGGCGGGGCAATCTTGGGAATCATGGTTTTTTTCCTGCCTCCTATCTATGGAGAAGGGTACGAAACACTTAACACGCTAATCGATGGAAACTCAAGCCAATTACTTGAAAGAAGTCCTTTTTTCTCGATTATTGAGAACCCCTATATCATCATTATTTTCTTAGCCTTTATCATCTTAGTAAAGCCAATAGCATCTGCAGTCACTCTTGGGGCAGGTGGAAGCGGAGGAATATTTGCTCCTTCCTTATATGTAGGTGGAATTTTAGGTTTTCTTTTTGCCTACACAAGTAATCTTTTTGATTTTACAATTCCTCTTCCTCTCGCTCACTTTACTTTAGTTGCTATGTGTGGAGTGATGGCAGGAGCTCAGCACGCACCTCTTTCTGCGATATTTTTAATAGCTGAATTAACAGGAGGTTATGAGCTTTTTGTCCCATTGATGTTTGTTTCGGCGATTTCTTATGTAACTAAGACTGCCTATCAGAAAGACAGCATCTACATGATTCAACTGAAAGAAAAGGGCAGAAACTTACCTGAGTCAAAAGATCAAGAACTTTTGGAACTCATAACCATTTCCCATGTAATTGAGCGAGACTTGCTTCCAATACACCCTGATTCGAAATTGAAAGATTTGATCAACTTAGTGAAAATATCCAAGCGCAATATTTTTCCTGTAGTAGATGAGTTTAAAGCTCTAAGAGGTATAGTCACCTTAGATGATATTCGGGACATCATGTTTGATCGAGAGAAGCAAGAGAACTTGACGATTAAAGAGCTAATGCATAGTCCCCCTGAAATCCTATTGGCTACTGAGAATATGCAAAAAGCTATGGAAAAATTTGAATTGTCTGGTGCATGGAACCTCCCTGTAATCGAAGATGGCAAGTATTTGGGCTTTGTTTCCAAGTCAAGAATCTTCAATGCATACCGAAAACGGCTCATCAAGCAAAAGCAAGATTAACGTAATTAAGAATAATATTTGGAAGAGTGGATTATCCACTTTTTTACCTCTGTGTTTTAACTGATTTTTTCAAGTTAGGCTGCTTTATCCACAAAATTACCTTTAAAAAACTCTATATATTTAGCTGTTTTACAGGCGGTTAGCTATAGAATATTTACAAGTGTGGATAAATTATCGAAAATGTGGATAAAAAATACTTGCTTTTTTTAAACCTCAAATAGAGCCCAAAAACAAGGATCGCATGATTAAATAGGTACAAGTTTGAACTCCAAAATTTAACCTGAAAAACACCTATTTTCGATCAATGCTAAAAGATAATTTTGTAGGGCTTCAATTCCTTTTAAATAATTGAGAAAAACAGGAGTACAAAAACAAGAAATTGAAATCCCTCAAACTTTTACATCAAATAATCCTATTTTAATAGTACAAATCCAACGTTTATATTCCCATACCAATTGGAGGAAGATTGTTCATCTGCCTTAGAATCCAGACTTGCCTCCCTAAGATATATGGGGTTGGTCTGGCTGGCGACCATCTTCTTGGATTAGGAAGAACTGCAGCTATCAAGGCTGCCTGATTTCGGGTTAGTTTGGCTGCTGGTTTATCGAAAAACTCCTGAGAAGCAGCTTCAATACCGTAGATTCCCTCGCCCATCTCTATCACATTCAGGTAAACTTCCATGATGCGCTCTTTAGGCCAAATTAGCTCTACCAACACGGTAAAATATGCTTCAAGTCCTTTCCTTAAATAATTACGCGATTGCCATAGAAAGACATTTTTAACTGTCTGCTGGGTAATGGTACTCGCTCCCTTTACACGCTTTCCTTTCTTGTTGTTTTCCCATGCCTTTTCCATCGCTTCAATATCAAACCCATTATGGTCAAGAAATTTTTGATCTTCTGATGCATACACAGCTTGGGGTGCGTTCTTGGATATTTCACTAAATGGAACCCAGTCTTTCCGAAGACGAACCTCTTTTTCAGAATCAAATGCCTGTTCAAAAACTCTAATAACCATTAATGGTGTGAGTGGCACAGGAACGAAACGATAGAGAACAGTCAACCCCACGGATAAAATGAAAAACCACATAAGCGTTTTCCAAACCAATCGCCATAGCCACTTTAAGAACTTTCATATTTTCGTTTTAAACGGTAGCACTCACCTGTATAAAATGGTAGAAAAACACTGCATTATCATCCAAGGCAATAGAATCAAGATCATGCTCCATTGCCAAAACATCTTCTTCTGTAACCAATTCTGCTTCGATCATTCCAGAAGCAGCACTTTTCATTAACTCCTTCCAATATTGAGTAATTTCTTTAAGCTCCTCAGGGTTTCGCTGATCTAAGTGAAACCCTCCATGAAATAGCCCAATTTCTCTGTAGCCAGCATTCCTCAACAGATTACCAAGATTAGCCCCAATATCTGGATTACCACCCAAAGATACCTGCAGATCATTGTAGTTTTTATAGTATTTTGTCAGACCCTGGAAGTGCAGGATGAAAATAGAAACTAGAATTAAAAACCTCTGTGAACCAGAGCTTAGTCTCAGGAAGAAGATAGGGCTTGATGGCTACCAAAACTTGAGCTGCATCAGGAATATGCTCTAATGCCCAGCAAATGAATACTGAATCATAGTTCTCTTCAACCTGTAGTTTTCGGGCGTCTTGACAGACAAATTTAACTCTATCCCCAGCAAACGCTAAATTCTGTCTGGCTCTATCAATTTGACTTTGGGAGTAATCTACGCAGGTAATCTCAAGGTCAGGAAATAGCCTTAACAAAACTTCAGTTTGCGCCCCTACTCCAGAACCTACTTCAAGAAGTTTTTTGCAGCCAGAAAAATCAACCCTAGGGTAAATTAAAGAACCAAGCACACCGGCTTGGTCCATCAGCCGCTGTTGCTCCTTAGGAATGTATCCATGTAAATATGCAGTCATGTCCTTGGATATTTGCTCTCAAAATTATCAATAAAAGAACAAATACTGCACGTCAGTTTGGTGAAGGAGATGACTTCTTTTTCAGAATCACAGGTTCTGAAAGTTTTGAAGCAACACTTTCCATAAAATACTTAAGGTTTTCATATTCACTTGCAGGAATAAGTGGGTTATTCACTACGAACTTCGCTGAAATTGTCAGACCATTATTAACCACAAAAGGGGAGTAAATAAAAAGTACATACTCTCCATTAATAGTATATCCAGCTTCCAAAGGGTAATCATCTAATTCATATCCTTCTGGAATATTAACGACAGTATTGTACGTTTCTGTAAAAGCATAACCAAAATCGACAGGAAACATCCTGTACTCTTGAGTAAAAGGATTCTCAGAGAAAGAAGAAAATTTAAGTGGGTTAAATAAAATCATCTCATTCGCTCCAAAATCGGTAAACTTTGTGTCAAAACTCATAACGAGAAAGTCCTTTTCCTCAAGCAAATTATTGACCTCAAAATTTTCAAAAACTACTCCATCCTCCTTATCAAATAAATCCTCTAAAGACTCCTTTCTTTTTTCGATTCCACTTATTTCTTGAGCCAAACTAAGACCTCTATATCTATAATTTCGGTGAGAATTGGTCATTATTAGTTGTCCTTCCTCATTCATCTCAACCCGACCAAAATATTGAGAATTAGAATTATGCTGGATATCTATAGGGATGAGCTTACTTTGATCTTCCTGTAAATACAGGCCTCCCTTCACATGTTTATCTAAGTCAACGTATCCAAAAGGTGCGTCAGGCTGCGATAAATCAAGATATTGAGGCTTCCCATCAAGTACTGCTAACAACAATATTTCATCAAACTGATTAAGAAATGGGAACGGCACCAAGTCGCTTCTTCCATAGCCTTTACTGCCAATAAGAACTGGCTCACAAGGAATTCCTTCTGACTTGAGAACTCCCATTAGTGCGAGCATAAGCTCTCCAGGGGTACCTACCTTGGACTTTAGCAATTGATTGAGATTTTGTTGAGGATAAATCCAGTCTTCACCTTCTACTCTAAAGTTATTTCTCAAATAATAATAGGCCTTCTGGGCTGTTTCCAGCTGTGTAGCACCCTTCAAATCAACGTCAAGGAATTCTTTTGTTATGGGATTATTTCTATAAAATCCCTTCTGCGTATAGTGAGAAATTACTTCGTCACCCAGCACCTCCCAAGTATTGAGCACATCCTTCCATTGTATACCCATATCTCCAGAGGTTCTATATTGAGCCAATTGAAATTCTATTCGGTCCACATAGTCTCTATAATTCTTCATAAATGGCTCTTCTTTCAGGGCATGTAAGTCCTTTAGAGTCCAAGTGTAATTATCAAATTCGTGGGTTTTCTCTACACTACTAGCGAAATTTTGACCTTGTCCCATGGTCCTATATTTCAGGTTAGGGTTCATTTTAATTCCATATTGACTGTATAGAGTAGGAAGTGTATTTTGAAATGTCCACCCGTCAATAAATGTGAGATTTTTATCCACTTTTTTGTATTGATACTCGATGATAGACCCCACCTGTACATTCGGAAAAGAAATCCTCAGTTCCTTATATCCACCATCCAGATCTACTTCAAAAATACCATCCTTAGAAACCTTTACTGTTTCTGCATTGCCATTTGCAAAATTTGTTGTTTGGGCCTTCACCCCTGAAATGTCCTCCATTCTTTGGTCCCCGGCATAATAGCGAATACGGATATCGGCATTTGCCTTACCTGCTTCGGAAAGCACTTTCATGCGGATAAAATAAGTGGTTTCGAGTAGCCCAGGTAAGAATTTAGAATTCCCATACGACACTAATATCACAGCTGATGCATCTGGCTCAAATGCTACCTCAGTCAAAGAAATCTCACTGTCGCTAAACTCTCCCAGTTTAGCTATTTGAGAAAATGTAATCCTCGAAATTAGGATCAAAATAAGGGTTAATAAGGTTTTATTCATTTCTACTTGCGGCTGTGTTTTTGATAAAATAGAAGTTAGAAGCGCCTAGCGTATTAATTCGTTTAATAAGTTCTGATTTAGATTCATCAGTCATTTCTTCACCGATTGAGAGTTTCATTTCTCTTTTTACATGTAAGTATTTACCATCTAGCGACGCAGATAATGTCACCGCTATTCCTTCTTCCTCAATCGATAAATTACCACTGGAAGATTTTCTGCTTCCATCACCTCAGGAAGCTCAATTTCATACTCATCAATTTGACTAAGTGAATTATTGACCAGCATCTCTTCGGTTACTTTCCCCAGAAATGGTTTTAAAATCATTCGTTTAGCTGTATTCTGGACAAACTTTTGAATAAATCCATTATAGCTTACCTCTGCCAGCAAAAGGGAATCTTTATGATCAACAGACAGCTCATATTGCTGAATAATTAATCCTGCAACAGGTGAATTTCGGTTGAAATAATCGCGCTGTTCTCGGGTATCGAGATGTTGTTTTACCATAAGCATGTCTTCCGCAAAATTGCCATCAACTTTAAGCCTCGTTCCAATGGAAGCGTCTCCATTATTATCAATTTTCACCTCATTTTTGCTGTGGATAGTATTCCAGTCGAGTGAATTATAGGAAGGTGTTTTAGTCAAATAACCTCCTTCTCCATCAATGACCAAAACGTGTCTATTCTTGGTAAAGTCTCCTAGAAACCCAGCGGGAAGAGAGTTAGAAGTACATTCCAACCAAACTGGACTCTGTCCTTCTTTCATTGGCACCTGCAGGATCACATGGTTAAATTGATTGGAGGGAAGATCTATCTCGATATCATCCGCATCCTTACCAGCTTGTACCAAGGTATAGTTGGAGCTGATCCCGACAGCCTTCAACATTGCTTGCATCAGATTTGTCAATCCTTTACAGTCTCCATATGCATATTTCACTACATCTGAAGCTAGCATAGTTTGCCACCCACCAATTCCTAATTGGATACTGACGTAGCGGTAGTTTTTTTGCAGGTAGTCATAGAGAATCTGAATTTTCTCGTACTCACTCGAAGCAGTTGACACCATACTTAAAAGCTTGGCTTGAAAATCCTCCGGAAGAGCTTTTCGCTCTTCATTTAGCTTAAACTGCCATGCTGCAAGCCCAGACCAATCTTCCATTTTGCCTACATAATCCCCCATCCCAAAACCAATAGGTGCTAACAATAGCTTGTGATCATCTTCCTTCTTCAAATCAGGAGTTTGAACTGGAAGATCTTTTTCTACCCAGGTAATTTCAATTTTATTGTCAATGGCCTTTTCGGTTCTCTCGCCTAGCAAATTCACCGCTTTATACCTTAAGCCAATTTGCTCTGGATAGACCACAGTTAGCGTGGATTTCAACACCTTCTGATTATAGCGATGTACAGGTATCCAATCTCTCAAATGAAAATTAGTGGAAGATTTAGTCTCTATATTAATAGTAACCTGTATTGGGAACTTACTGCTTTTTACCTCAAAATACTTATGCCGATTATCATCAAAAATGCTGCTGGTAGAATAGATAGCTGCATCAGTCATGTCCTTTGTCTTCGCCTTCTCTATAGTTTTACCACTCAGCGGATCGGTAATTTCTATCTCAACATTTTCAATGTCATTCAACTTATTGTAAAAAACGGAGGTAAAAGCATGGCCTAATCCATCAGGCGAAAAGATGGTAAACTTGCGCTCTATTTTGTAGGTAACTTCATAGGATTCTGAAATTTCTATTCGCTGATCCTCTGTTAGTAAAGAATAGATGGTGGGATCCTCTTTGGTTGGAATTGTATCAACAGGGGCTTGAAGACCTAAGAATAAATAGGCTGCTACAAGTATTAGCATGCGAAAGTCATAGTTAAATTTGTGCAAAATAGATTTAATTACCATTAAAACTAAGCCCATATTAAAATAAATTATTAGGATAAAATGAACGTTGCGCAAACAGGATAAATCACTCTGGTACTAAGTACATGAGTTTGTAAATCCCACTAAAACTTCCCTAATTTGGTTTATTACAAAAAAAAATATTCCATGCAACCAGTGATCATAGGTAGTTTTGAAGAGTTTGAAAAGTACAATGGACAAAAATTAGGTATGTCTGAATACTTCCAAATCACTCAGGAACAGATAAATATATTTGCAAAGGCCACGCATGATCACCAATGGATTCACACCGATCCTACAAGAGCTAAAGCTGAAGGAGCATTTGGGAATACAATCGCCCATGGTTACCTCACACTAAGTATTGTCCCGCATCTTTGGGAACAAATCGTAGATGTAAGAAATCTGAAAATGATGATCAACTATGGAATTGAATCCCTGCGATTTGCGAATCCCGTTTTGGTAAATAGTGAAGTTCGTCTGGTAGCCACTTTAAAAAATGTAGCTAACCTGCGAGGAACAGTAAAGGCTGAAGTAGAAGTAAAACTAGAAATCAAAGACCAAAAAAAGCCAGCTTTTACAGGCGTGTTGATATTTCTATATCATTTTCAGTAAGTCAATACAGAATCTCCTTAATCTATAGTAAGTTACCTGCCAAAATCAACAAATCGATTAGGTAATTAGCTGATGAGCAAATATATTAGTTGGAGCTAACCTCCAATTATATGAAACTTTCTCCCGGTCTTCTCATCCTTCTTGTTCCGTTTATCTTTTTTGCCTGCGAAACAGCTAATACTTCCGACAACTCAGAAAAATTAGATCTCGACTTAGAGATCAAGGACTCCATCCGCGTCGACTATATTGGTAAGCTCAATCTGATGGATGTCAATCCTGAGTTTAAGAAAATTTTATTCTTTGATCCGCAGAATATGAAGTTTGTCAGTACAGACTTTGATGGAAAAGTTCTAGGTGAGTTCAGCAAAGACCGAGATGCACCGGATGGGTTTGGTTTTTATCCAATGGCTGCCGGAAGATTCAATGCATCACAAAACATCCAGATTGTATCGATGTTTGGCATCTACGAGTACGATCTTGCGGGAAATCTAGTGACAAGTAAAAAAATCCCAAGAGATGAGGCAAAATCCTTCAGTGGTAGAGCAGATGCTAAGCGGGAAATTCAATTTGTAAAGGATAAAATTCTTCTAAGCGGAACGATTGGGCGTGGAGAATACAACAAGACCCAGCCAGAATTTTACGACACTTTTTTACAGCTTGTCTGGGCTGATCCTAAAACAGGGTCCTTTGAGCAATTTCTACCCCTGGATTCTGCTAGTATTTTTCAAAACAATATGTCCCATGAGCCGACGACGCTTTCACCCACGTTTGAAGTGATAAATGACCGCTTATACATCATCAGTGGAACAGACCCGTTTTTGAATATTTACGAGCTCGATTCTCCATATAGTAAGCTTGGGCGAATCCCTCTTAACCTCACGGATTACAAACTAAACGCAGGAGAGGATCCAAAGAAAGCAGATCCAAGAGCAATAAGTTATGATCCATCATTTGGTATCATTCAAAAATTAGTGAAGGTGGGAGGCAAGCTGTTTATCATATATGAAACCGGGTATAGCGAAGAAGATGCTACCCGCTCTCGCGAAAACATGTCTCAATCTGAATGGGAAGACTTTTATAGCCGTATGAAGGACACCTACAAAATGCGCTATCAGATCCTTGATCTTGATGGCACCATGCTCACTGATGCTGAAGTACCCGAAAACCTAAGCGATTTGTTCGTTAGTCGTGAAGGTGCACTATGGTTTATGGGTAAGCCAAACACAGATGTCGAAGAAGATTTTTTTACTCTCTATAAAGTAGAGATAAACTAAGAAAAGCCGGACCAATGGTCCGGCTTTTCTATTTCAGATAACCTTAGTCTAATCTATTTCGCTCTTCGGAGCTTCCTGAGTTACTTTTCACACGGAAGCTTTCCCTTTTGAGAAGTTATATTTCAATGTAAATCGAACTCCCTGGTTGCTTCGATACTGACGGAAACGCGTGTCGATATCAGCGAAGTCAACATTTGCTTTTATTACTTGTGTGCGAAAAAGGTCAGTTCCATTTACCGAAAGGGTTATTTTATCCTTCATGATAGACTTGGTAACGCCTGCATCTACCCATCCAAATCCGGCTATCTCTCCCTGTCCCCAAATCTGCGGCCCCAAATACATTCCCATCACTTCCACTTTAAAGCCTAGTGGCAAAACGAAATTGTGCTGCGAACGGACCATGAATGATGTCTGTGAATTGTCTAGGTAATCATCACCAATCTGTGACCGAAAGCGATTGTAATTCACCTGCACCATATTAGAAGTAGACCACCATTCTTTGATATCTACAGGGATAATCGCTCTGAAGTTTGCGTTTCTTGTTTTATCAAAGTTGTCAGTATAGGTAGTCGTAGTCCGGTCTTCATCATTCTGTACAAACACCTGCATAAACGCATCTTCCGTTTCGCTGTACCCAAGTGTGAATTGGTACATACCCTTCACCACATGATTCATCTCAATATTATTGGAGTACTGGGGCTTGAGATTCGGGTTACCCGTTTCACTTGTCAAAGGATCGATATAGTATACAAAAGGATTCAATAATCGATAATTAGGCCTGGTGATTCTGCGATTGACATTGTAGATGATCTGGTAGTTGTCGCTGATTTTATGCTGCAAGAAAGCACTTGGAAATAAGTTGAAATACTTCTGTTTATTTACTTGGTCCAGTGTCACTGAGTTACCGGTGATATTCGAATGCTCACCTCTTAGACCTGCCTGATAGGAAAGTTTTTCTGAGAATTTCCCTTTGTAGGAAACATATGCAGCTAGGACATTTTCATTGTAGATAAACCTATTGCTGCTTGGGTCAGGAATAAAAGGACCATCCTCCAATGCTTTACTTAGATCTAGGTTATTATCAGACTTTACCCAGCTACCTTTTACTCCCGTCTCGATTGTATTTCCTTTTCCTACTGGTTTTACAAAATCCACCTTCGCTGTTAAGATATTGTAATACATCTCATTCAGAGTCAGTATATTACTATTCATCGCATCTGTCATATTTGCGCCAACCCATTGTTGATTGGTAAGCAAAGATTTACTATCAGAATTCATACGGGTAAAATCCACATCGGAACTAATTTTAGTGCCCAAGGTGTCAAGTTTTGCATCGTAATGAAGATTAGCAAAATATCTACTTCCTGTTCCTGTAGCATCATTAATCGATTCTAGATAACTAATTTCATCCATGCCAGGAGTAATGATATCTGTCAGTGAGTTATTGTCATTTCTATCATGGGAATCCGAAGCCTGTACATTTATGGCGATATTCTGATTTTCATTGATCTCATAATTCGCCGCTCCGGTAAAAAAGAGATTTTTGTTTCTGGTCACAATTCTGGACTCTTGACTGAAATTAGAAATGCCTTCTGGCAAGGTGAAATTTCTGTAAATCTCAAGATCATTGAAATTGCCGTAGTGGTTGTAATTCAAGTTAGCATTTGTACTCCACTTGCCTTTTTTCACATTCAGTGCAACGCCGGTATTAGGTAGCCACTGCCCGTTATATAAAGCTCCTGCCTGTATATTTCCAAACATTCCATCCACTGTATTCTTTTTCAATTTGATGTTGATCACACCAGCAGATCCCTCCGCATCAAATCGCGCCGAAGGATTATTGATCACTTCTATGCTTTTAATATTTTCAGCAGGCATAGATCGAAGAAAATTCGCCAAGTCTGTGGCACTCATATAGGTCAACCGATCATTGATCATCACTGTAGCACCTGTACGTCCATTCAGATTGATGATCCCATCCTGATCCACGTAGATTTCAGGAGATCTTCCGATCACATCCAGCGCATTTGATCCCTCAGCCATTACGGTTCCCTCCACATTAATAGTGGTTTTATCAGGCTCAATGATGATTTCCGGACGGGTGGATCTTACAGTTACCTCATCCAGACCTGTCATTTCATCCTGGATAGTGACTGGCCCAAAGTTCTTCTTCGATCCAGGTTCAAGTTGAAACACTTCTGATTCAAAAGCAGTAAAGCCAATAGAAGAAACCACCAATTTCACCTTAGCAGTCTTGGTAGATTCAATTAGAAATTGCCCATTTTCATCGGATACCGCACCATCTACAAGATTACCACTAGTAGCGTCGATCAATGCCACATTAGCATAGGGAACGGACAGTTCGTTTTGATCAGTAACTTTTCCGGTAATTACGCTGACATCTTTGTCTGCAGCAGCAAGGTTGCTAATCCCTAGTAGATAGGTGAAAAGCGAAAGAAAAAGTAAGTTGGTAGTTTTCATCTCAATAGTACTTTGTGTGTTATTGTACCACCTATTGAAAAAGAAATGCCAAGGCTTAAAAACCGCCTAAAATAGCCCTATTCGACATTTTTTATTTCTTAGCAAAATAAGAGTGTATCGAAAACGTACAGTGTTATTTCAGCTTTGGACATAAAAAATCCCCGAACGTAATGTCCGGGGATTCCAATTTTAGCTTTAAAAGCTTATTTCTTCAACGCTTCAGCGTAGTTCGCATTTGCCTGATCCCAGTTGATCACATTCCAGAAAGCGGCAATGTAGCTAGGACGAAGGTTTTGATAATTCAGGTAGTAAGCATGCTCCCACACATCAAGACCGATGATAGGAGTTCCTTTGATTTCAGCTACATCCATAAGAGGATTGTCCTGATTTGCAGTAGATACAATCTCCAAAGTACCAGCTGCAGTTAAAATCAACCAAGCCCAGCCAGACCCAAATCTAGTCGCTGCTGCTTTATTGAAAGCTTCTTTGAAAGAATCGAAGTTGGCAAACTTTGCATTGATCGCATTAGCCAAATCACCAGTTGGTGCTCCGCCTCCAGTTGGAGACATGATTTTCCAGAAAAGGCTGTGATTATAATGACCACCACCGTTATTTCTTACGGCAGTGTTTAAGCCTGCAAGTTGAAGCAATTCTTCTAGCGACTTGTTTTCCAAGTCAGTTCCTGCGATTGCATTGTTAAGATTAGTTACATATCCATTGTGGTGCTTACCATGGTGGATTTCCATAGTTTTTGCATCAATGTGTGGTTCCAAAGCCGTAGTGGCATAAGGTAAAGCTGGAAGTTCGAAAGCCATTTTGTTTTATTTTAAGGTTAAAAGATTGATTAAAAATCTTACAAATAATCTGCCTTAGCAACCAAGTGAAAACGAAAAAGGTTCTTTACAGATCAATTTCCTTTTATTTTCTCAGTTTTTTGAAAAATTCCAGCAAAAGCTGTTCAGATTCTAAGGCAAGACTTCCTGTGAATACTTTGGTTTTGGGGTGGACTATTCCCGGATTGCTTTGCAAATACCCTCTTCTAGGATCAGATGCACCATAATGAATTTCACCGATTTGGGACCAAAAAAGTGCTCCCCCACACATTACACAAGGCTCTAGCGTTACGTAAAGCCTACAATCATTCAGATATTTTGCCCCCATGTAATTCGCAGCGGAAGTAATTGCAAGCATTTCTGCATGAGCTGTTACATCATTGAGCTTTTCCGTTTGATTGTAAGCTTTGGCAATGATTCTGTTTTTAGAAACTATAACAGCCCCAACAGGAATTTCACCCTCTTCAAAAGCAATTTTGGCTTGCTTCAGGGCTTCATTCATAAAGTACTCGTGGCTGTATAGTTCTATTTCCAAAATGGCCTAGAAAAAATCCAGAATCTCGTTTCTCACGCCATCATTGATAATGAATGCGAGAATCAGGGATACCACTAATCCGATAAATGCCTTGGACACGTCATTTCTAGCCATTTTAAAGGCCCTGAATAACCACGCATTTCTCTTCTCTGCCTTCGCGTGCTTACCAAGTGCAATTGCGATTTCTCTACCTCCAAGTAACCCTATAAATACCCAAGTAGTACTCATCGGAACATTGCTATAAAGCTTAAAGTAGAACAGTATAATAGCATAAACGAAGTCAACAATCGTCGCCGCACGAACATCTGTAACGCTTGACTTTTCGTTTACAATTCCTTGGATTTTATCACCTTTCATGTAGAAAAGAAAGCCTAATCCTATAAATACAAACCCTGCATAAATGGAGAATTCTACTGCATCCAATTGTCTTGGAAGAAATACCGCAATATTTGCAGCATCCTGCATGATCCACACTGCCCAAAGTGTCCCAGAGGTAATCCACTGCAGGTAAATCCAATAAGGTGCTGGTTTCCCTTTTAGGTAATTTTTAACAAATCGCTCAAGAACAAACCATACAGCTATTGCGATAGAGAATGCAAGCAGGTACCCCACAAAGCTCTTAAACATCACGCTAACAATAGTCCCAGCTTTGTATGTAAAGACATTCAGCAACAAAAATGTAGTAGAAACAGGCATTCTGAGCCTGGTCATAATCAAAAGAACGATAGGAGCAGCAAGCTGAAGAAATACAAAACTTGTCGGCGCTTTATCCAGACCTGGAACAGATAATCTCTGGTAACTCACGTCTCCACTATAGGTAAACCAGCTGTAGGTAACCGTGCCTACGAATATAAGGCCCATGAAAAGCCATAACCAATACCACTTCTTATTATGATTGGAAGCGATAAAAGTACCGATCGTCTGAATACTGTCATTGGCGATAGCAGAATATGCAGCCAAAGCAAAGCCAAACCACATAGCTGCATACGTATAAGGAGTGATTACCGCAGCGATGGATATGAGTACACAAATGATGATTAGAAAGGGTTTCTCTTTCTTGGTGAAATCAAAGAGGGAGTAAGCACTTTTGGAGAGCTTATCCTGATTAATATTTTGGTCTATTTTTTTCTTGGCCATGATTTGCCTTTTGGTCGGTCGCGCAAAATTAAAGAAGATATCCTTCTATCCATGTTATCAAATTGTTAAGTAACTACAATTCCTCTTCAAAAAGGAAGTTTTGCCTTGTTTTTCGCAAAAAAATTTCAACTTTTGCCCAATATTTTATTAAAAATTTGGATTCTAGGATAGTTCAAGACTCTTTTATAAATCCCTAATCCTGAGGTAAAATAGAATGCGGGAGATTTATTCTAAACTAAAAGATGGAGAGCTTAGAGCCGGAAAAAGATAAAATTAATAAGACCAAAAGCTATATCATGATGCTTTTGGCACTGTTGCTATTCATCTTCGCTATTGATTTGCTCACAGTAGCAATGAGTCATTTGAATAATGACGTAGCCGAAAATATCCTACTCGCTACAAGAAACCCTTTTGTAAGTTTATTTATTGGGCTTTTGATGACTGCCCTAATTCAAAGTAGCTCTACCGTAACTGCCAGTGTTGTAGCAGTGGTAGCGGCGGGCAACCTTACCTTAGAGCAAGCAGTACCTATGGTCATGGGTGCCAATATCGGAACGACGTTAACCTCTACGCTGGTTTCCCTTTCTTATATAATGAATAAAAAGCAATTCAAGCGCGCCCTGTCTGCGGGAATGCTGCATGATATCTTTAATATTTTCACAGTTATTCTTCTTTTGCCGCTTGAGATCTATTTTGGTTTTTTATCTAAGGTTTCAATCCAGATTGCACATTTATTCACTCCGGATGAATCCTACACAGGACCCATCGTCTACAATAAAGTATTTACCAGACCGATTACAGAATGGATCTCGAGCACTATAGATATTCCATTCCTGACCATGATTATCTCCATTTTCATGGTTTTTGCTGCCATAAAGATCTTATCTACATCAGTTTATAAGGCATTCGTTCTGAACAGTTTTCAGGACATTAATAAACTGATTTTCAAAAACCCCTACATGGCTTTCATTTATGGGACTTTCTTCACCGCTGCTGTACAATCGAGTACAGTCACCACTTCCCTGGTTGTCCCTCTTGTTGCCAATAAAAAGGTATCTGTCAAAAAATCCTTCCCTTTCATCATTGGAGCAAACATTGGCACGACCATAACTGCTGCTATTGCTGCTATTTATAAAACAGAAGCCGCTATAGCGCTAGCTTTTAGTTCACTTTCTTTTCAACTTTATTGGGGCTCTGATATTTCTGCCTTTTCCTGCAGTGAGAAATATTCCGATCAGACTAGCTCTGTCTATGGGAAAAGAATCGGTGAAAAGTAAATTTTTAGGTTTTGCCTATATCCTTTTGACTTTCTTCATTATTCCGTTTCTACTGATATATTTCAGTAACGATTAAGTAGTTCGCAGGAATTCATTAATGCTTTTGCAGAGCTAGTCCCAATCCTATCAGCACCAGCATTTATGAGTTGCAGAGCAAAATCCAGCGTTTTGATGCCTCCACTTGCTTTGATACCCACATTGGAAGATAAATTTTCCCGCATCAATTTGATATGTTCCACTTTTGCGCCAGCGGAGGCATAGCCAGTAGATGTTTTCACAAAATCTGCCCCAGCATCCTGACACATCAAACTAGCCTCAATAATTTGCTCTTCATTCAAATTGGCTGTTTCTATAATGACCTTGAGAATTCTCTCTTCCTCGTGGCAAATTTTGGCTATCTGAGCAATTTCTATTTTTGGCCAATTCATCCCAGAATGATAAGCCGTTTGAGACCACACCAGATCTAATTCATCTGCACCTTGACGGATTGCTTCTTTGGCTTCAAATACCTTCGTCGCGGTATCGGTGTATCCAAAAGGAAACCCAACCACCGTGACTAATTGTATGTTTTCTTCGCCTAAATCTCTCCTTACTTTTTTCACCCAAAAGGGAGGAACGCAAACTCCCACAAATTGCTCATCAATAGCTTCTTTAACTAATAAATCCACCTCCGTTCCAGTCATCGTAGGCTTCAAAAGTGTGGATTCCAAAAAGCGATTCAACTTATTCATATTGATTTACAAAGTCATTCAAATAGATAAACTCAATAGTCAAGTCCCCATCCCGTGCAATCGTCGCTCGCTCTAGAATTCCAGAATTATCTTCCAAAAGCGCTGGAATCACCCATTTCATCAATTGAATTCCAAATTCCTGGCTAGCTTCTCGAGGCAACTCACAAGGCAAATTATCAATAGCCATGACCGATATGCTTGTCTGACTTCCAAAGGCAGGAATTTTCTCTCCCGTTTGGCGATCCACATCATACACTGGATCAGTGATTGTGCTGGACGTGATCGTAGTCGGAATTGATCCGCCCACATCACAGCTCACATCAGCAATCACGGAAAGCTGAAAATCCTCGCCTGAGATATCCTTCAATTCAAATAATCTTGGAGCATCTGGATCCCAGTAAGCTCCGGAAATAAGCATCTCGCCCGCCTCTGCAAATTTCTGGAAGTGGCTTTCATACTTTTCAGGGAAGGTGTAAAACTCCTCCTTGTCAAACCCTCCATCTGATTTCCTTCTATTATAATCTGCTGAGCTCAAATTAACATACACTGGCTCTTCAAAATAAAGATGCAGGAAATCATGCACCGAAACTTCGCGAATCTTTAATGAATTCAAAATCTCCTTGGCACCGTTTCCAACACGTCCCGAACCAGTAAGAATAATTTTCACCGGTGGCAATTGCACTTTGGCAAGCTCAGCATGGAGTTCCTTCAGATCTGCGCATTCATAAGCCCGCTTAATCTCAAAAAGGTCAGTCTTTTTTCCATACGTCCAAAACGCATTGTATGCTCCAACTATACCAGCCCACCTTCCAAAAGCCACTACACGATTTCCCAGCTCATTTTTCAATACTTCATAATCAATCAATCGGATTTTTTTGTCCAGTACTGCTTGGAGTAGTTTCCTATTGTAAGGTTGTTTTTTGATCGTATGCGAAAAGAAAAAAAAAGTTTTCCCCTCAATTAAATTGGAAATAGGAACTTCCTTTTACCCCAAAAAGAACATCACAAGTGGAAATATCCTCAACTACTTCAATCCCTGAATCAACAAATTCCTGATCTGTAAAAGCCCTAACAGGACTAGCTTGCACTTGTATGCTGATCTTCCCGGCATATTCCTCCTGAATCCTCTTCAGTTGCTCTGGCGTAAAAGGAACACGTTTATCTGGTGGGTTTTTTCCTTCGCGGATTATTCCGATTTTCATCTGTTTATAATTTGACTTTTATTAGCCATATGGAATCTCGCATGGTTACTAATTATTCCTTCGTGTATCGTTTGCGACAAGCTCGATTTCATAAAAATTATAGTGGCTACGAATTTAATATACTACAATGAGTTATGTACTGCTAGCACTAAGTTGGATCATTTTTTACACAGCCCATTCTCTGATGGCAGCATCCAAGTTAAAAAGAATTTTGGAGGTAAAATGGGGAGACGCTTACAAATGGTATCGATTAGTTTATACCTTAATTTCACTGATACTATTCATTGGCATTTTGATTCAAGCAGTCTTAATTCCGAAAACTACCTTGATTTCAAAAAGCGACTTTACAGACTATCTTGGATATATGCTGGCAGGATTTGGAACAATCATAGCTACTAAATCAAGCAAAAACTACTCAATGAAGCGATTCCTTGGAATTACCCCTAGTGTAGAGAATTCTGAAGAATTGATTACAACTGGTCTTTATGCCAAGGTCCGGCATCCTCTCTATTCTGGATTGTTGTTGATTTTTCTAGGGTATTTTCTATTCTCAGGAAGCCTAACTTCCGTGGTACACCTAAGCTGTTTGGTTCTCTATCTACCTTTTGGGATATACTTTGAGGAAAAGAATCTTGTACTCCAATTTGGCGAAGCTTACCAAAACTATAAATCAAAAGTCCCTGCGCTTATTCCAAAGTTTTGGTAATCAAATCCTGATCAGTTTTAAACCTGAGAAATGAATTTGCCAATTAAAAATTGACTTAGTCCAGTCTAGGCAAACTCAATTTATATTTCATCGACAGCATGCGGATTGCAATAATTACTGAGATCGAGATCAGTAAATTAATATCTCTCGCGACTTCAAATGAATTGATAATTAAATAAACTATTGCACCTGCCAGGCAAGCAGAAGCATAAATTTCCTTCCTAAATAGAATAGGTATTTGATTTGTCAAGGTATCTCGAATTACCCCACCCATCACTGCAGAAAACATTCCCATGATAGCAGCAATCTCAGGCCTCATGCCTAGACTGAGCGCTTTTTCCACACCAAGTACTGTGAAGAAAGCAATTCCCAGGGTGTCAAAAAGAAAGAAAGTTTTACGAAGTCTACTCAGGAAGCGTGGAAAAATAAAGGCAGCTAAAATACCGATAAGAATTGCATACAGAAACTTTACATCTGCGATCCAAACCAGTGGATAACTGTCCAACAAAATGTCTCTAAGTGTACCGCCGCCAATGGCAGTAATAAATCCTGTAAACCCAGCACCAAATAAATCATGCTCAAGCTCTCGGATTGCCAATGCCCCTGAAATTGCAAATACAAATGTTCCAACCAGTTCTAATGCGTATTGTAAATCCATAGTCTGAGCTTTTTGTTGGCTGTTTACAGTTCTTTTTTCATCACAAAAACTCCCATTTCCCTTTGATCCAGCACCAGAACTGTTTTAGGCGCTTCCAAGTAGGTCAATCCAAGTTGCTTAAATTTCTCCAGATGTGCTTCACTAAGTAAAAACCTTTCAGACCCATCAGGTAGCGCGAATCTTCCTCCTCCAAGATCATGGCTTTTTTCCAAAATTCCCCCAAAAGCCGTCGTCATTCGAAACCACAAGGTCCCGCAGGTTTTCAGAACTCTGAGCATTTCATCTATCATCTTCCAGAACTTACTTTCATTTTCGGCAAAATGTAGAACAGCAGAGCAGATCACAGCGTCAAAGGCCGATTGGTGAAAAGGTATCTCTTCCAAGCCAGCAACCTGAAATCGATATGCATCATAACTTTTATTCAGGCTTTTTGCCAGGTAGCGACAGTATTGAACTGCCGTTTCGTTCTGATCAACCCCAAAAACCTGATAACCAGCATTGATGAAGTAAACTGCATTTCTACCTTCCCCGCAGCCTGCATCCAGGATTTTCATATCTGTAGAAAATCTTCCCTTCAGAATCTGATCCAAGAGGTAGATGTCGATATTACCAAGTAATTTATTGAGTTCGGAAATGTTCATTTTCCCAGTTGTCTAAGGCTTGAATTGCTTTTTTTCTCCCAATTTCTATCAATTCCTCCGCTCGATGGAATTCCAATGTTCCTGCTTGATTTCTTGCTATTTGAATCGATATATCAACTTTATGTTTTTCAATCAACAAAGCAGAGAACCGATCTTGAAGCAAATCAAACGAGCGTGTCATCAGGCTTATGGAGCTGAGCGAGGTTTTCTTTTGTTCTTTCACCTGCTCAGGAAAATACTGTCTCATCTTTGTGCGGTAATCTGCTACCCAAGCTGGCATAGAAATAAAGCTTTTACCAGTTGCATCTTTTTTAGGTGGAATAACCAGTTCAGAATCCCCGGCATTTAATCCTACTACTACGATCATATTTTCGTCGGACAGCCGCAAAAGTGAAAGGGGTACAGGATTTAGTACGCCGCCATCAATTAACTCTTGACGATGAAAGCGTGCAGGCTGAAAAACAGTAGGTATACTTCCTGATGCACGAATGGCAGTATACAAGCTTCCTTCTCGAAAAACCACTTCCTTTCCACTGATATAATCTACTGCATTGCAATAAAAGGGGATCTCAAAATCCTCGATTTGACAGTCCTGAACCACTTTTTTCAAGGCATTATAAACCTTTTCTCCTTTGATAAATCCTCTCGAAGAAAAAGTAAAATCCATCAAAGAAAACACATCCAGCCGATCCAAATGGCAAATCCAATCTTTGAATTCGGCCAATTTTCCTGCAGCATACATTCCACCAACTAATGCGCCAGCTGAACACCCCGCAATCTCAGCAATGTGATAGCCACGTTTTTCAAGCTCTTCGATGACACCTACATGCGCTAATCCCCGCGCTCCACCGCTGCTCAAAACCAATGATACAGATTTCCTTTTCTCCATACTTTTTAGGGAATAAACAACTAAATTGACGCCGAAAAACCCTCAACGAAAGTACACATAATGAGCCAATTTAAACCCTTCCACCTCGCTTTCCCAATCCGGGATATTGCAGAAACCCGCGCCTTTTATGGTGATCTACTTGGATGTGAGATCGGTAGAAGCACTGATAAATGGATAGATTTCAACTTCTTTGGTCACCAGCTATCAGCACATATCAAACCTGAAGAATTAGCCTTGGCGCATACAAATACTGTGGATGGGAAATATGTTCCTGTTAGGCACTTTGGAGCAATACTACCCTGGGCAGAGTGGCATGAATTAGCCGACAAACTCAAAGCACATGGAATCGAGTTTGTTATAGAACCATACATTCGATTTCAAGGAGAAGTGGGCGAGCAAGCTACTATGTTCTTTTTGGATCCTTGTGGAAACGCACTGGAATTCAAATCCTTTCAGGATGAAACTCAGATTTTCGCCAAGTAATACTTCGTTTTGAAAAATCACTACCTAGATACCGGCATAGGAAGGATGATAGAAATAGAGGGCAGAGAGCATCTCTATTTCAGTGGTACATCCTATCTGGGAATTGTTCAAAACAATGACTTTCTGGATATATTGGCTGATCGATTGTTTGATTTTGGTTCCAACCATGGGCAAAGTCGACTTAATAATATTCGTCTTCTTATATTCGATGAGTTTGAAGAAGCCTTTGCTGCATCCGCTGGAGCTCCAGCAGCGGCGGTTTTTAGTTCAGGTTATTTGGCAGGAATCGCTGCATGGAAATCCTGCTATAAAAATGCTGAAGTAATTTGGATCGCTCCTGATGCACATTCTGCAATTGTACCTGATGAGTTATCTCCTTCTACTCAATTAAATTTTGTACAATGGAAAAAATCTTGCTTAGAACTATCTGATGAGCTATCACCACGCAAAATTTTACTAATTGGCAATGCGTTGGATCCTTTTCTCTGTGAAATCCACGATTATAGTTGGGTAAAAACCATCGCTAAAAAACACGAAGTTACTTTGCTAATAGACGATAGTCATGCCTTCGGCACCATTGGCAAAAGCATCTACGGCACGTACGAAAACTGGGATGATCCTAACATCAATCTAGTGGTGACAGGCTCACTAGGAAAAGGGTTAGGCCTGCCCGCTGGGATAATCTTAGGTAATGAAAAACACTTGGAAACCATCAAGTCAACTCCGCTTTTTGGAGGAGCCTCACCTGGGTCACCCGCGCACTTGAGCGCTTTTCTGGATATGGAGCATATTTATTTGGAGGCGAAAAGCTGGCTGGAAGATGCCTGTGGAATATTCGCCCAAGAGACAGCCGAGATTGCTCAAATCAGCGGAAGTAGGGCATTTCCGGCATTTGCGTATTCAGATCCATCTTGGGTGAAAGAGTTTGAAAAAGCAGGCATCATCACTTCTTCTTTTCCATACCCTACAGTAGAAAGTCCATCTGTGAACAGAATCGTGATTTCAGCCTTTCATGAACTAGGTGATATCATGTATCTCAATCAAATCATCCAAGGGTTGGTCAAGTAAGTGAGCCTTCAGCCATTTTACTTCACTTCGAAAAATAGATAAATTTAAAAACCATGGAAGTATCAAAGGGCAAAGAACGATTCGAAAGGCATTTCACTCCTTACTTCAAGTATTGGTATAAACTCACGCTCCCAAGTCCTGTACTCTTCGCTTTTGCAACACATTTCACAATTAATAGAGCTATTTCATGGGAATTTATCGTTGAAAGAAACTTCTATTCTACATTCATCTGGTATCTTATTCTCACCAGTATCTCGAACTATTACATTTTCTATAGACCTAACTTGAAGTATCATCAGAGTTCAAGTAAAAATTCAAGTTAAATGAAAAAACCACCTTTCTTATACCGTTCATTTTTCAATTTCTGGTTAGTTTATATACTTCCTGCCAGTATTCTTACGATTATCCTCACGCAGCTTTTCAAGGGCTCCATCAGCTGGGAATTCTTTAAGCTTCCATCCACTTATGTCAAAATGCTGATCTTTCAGGTGATTTTTGGGTTGTGGATGTATTTTCGAGACTTTAAGCCAAAATCACAACAATTTAAAGATGGGCTCTGATCAGCAAATCAATGTTGCCAAATGAAAAACAGTAAGACAAATAAACCTTCTAGTAATCAGAAAATTCCTTTTCTATATCGCTCCTTTTTTAATTTCTGGCTAGCGGTAGTTTTGCCTGCAACAATCATAGCACTGATTATTTCTAAGCTCTATTATAACAATACGATCAATTTAGATCCTCTAAGAGAACTTAACACCTGGTTTTACTTTACCATTCTGCAAGTGTTTGTCACATTTTTCACTTACCTGTGGGTGTATAGATTGAAGGCAAAAAAGTACCAAGAGTAGACTGCAGTTAATTTACGCAATGAAAAATATCCCACTTACGAGTAGAAGGCAAAACAATATAATTTTAAGCCAAATCCAGACTTGATGAAAATCTCTCTTTTAGCTATTCCAGTTCTTCTTATAGTCACTCTTTCCTGCCAAGGAACAAAATCTGAGGAAACCACAATTTTTGAGAGTTTAGACAAGTTACCGTCTGTTTCGGTGAAAGATGTCTCTGCCTTTTCCTTAGGAAATGAGAATGTCCTAATCAGTGGAACTCATCAGGAAATTACCTTAGAAAGCATTCAGCTTTTGAGTGGTATTAGCGCAGCAATCAAAATCGGGGAAGAGACGAGTTGTCTGGAAAACCCAACTTCCTTCACTAAATATCCATTTGCTGCAAAGCAATTTTTCCAACTTGAAAATCAAGGTGTGGAAATAAATCAGCTCCAATACTTAAATAATGATAAGCTTGGAGTCACGCTACTATACTCCCTAAAGAATGTGGAAAACTCTGCGAAAAACGTTCAGTTTCAGGTTCAAGTAAATACCAACCTTAAGCCTAGTGTATTGAAAGACAGCACGTTTGGCCGTGACGCAGCAGATCAGGTTATTTTTGATGAATTGACAGGAATTTTCACAGCAAAAGATGGTGCAAACGACTGGTATGCAGTCTGGGGAAGCTCCCAGCGATTATACTATAGAACCAATCAATTCAAATTGCACCCCAGAAGTATCCGAGTTCGGTGCAAGTACTGGATTAGAAATTTCCATAGAATTGGCAGCAAATGAGGAGCGGGTAATTCCTATTTTCATTGCAGGTTCTGACCAAGGTGAATTCACAGCCATTGAGACGTTAATTGATCTTCGGGCTGAAATACAAACCGATTGGGATGAGCGTTTTGCTGTGATAGATTCTCTTCAACGCACTTCCAAAATCAACATTCCAGATGCAGAAATTCAAGAAGCATATGAATGGAGTAAGTACAAAACAGGATTAGTTGAATTTGAAAAGGGCTTAAAACGGCATAGTAGAGGAGATGACGATAATGAGGAGTTATATAAAGTGATTGAACTGCTGAGTAAGGATTTTGTGGAAAAGGTAGATCAGGCCATTTTCTCCACCAAAGGGACGAGACACTTATCCCCAGGGCATGTGATGATTCAGCCTTTACTTTTAATCTCTCCTTTTGGAATACTACCTGACATTGAAAACCGAGTGACATACATCCGTCCAAGTTTGCCAGCCGATTGGGAGAGCGCTTCACTAGAGAATCTATGGATCGAAGACAACGAAATCAGCATTTACATCAATTCTGCGGATAAGCAACTGACCATAGAAGTTACCCAAACGCAAAAGAAAGCAGGAATTTCCATCGAGCTTCCAGAGAAATACACGAAGGTAAAAGTACTAGGCAAGGAAGTAAGTAACGACACCAAAGATGGATTCCGAAGAATTTTGATGACGGGAGATCATGTGAAGGTAGAGGCAATGTTATGAATTGAATTGTAATTAGTTAGTAAGTATATTATGAGTATTATTCTTACTAGCCATGAAAAAGCTCTTCATACTTTCGATTTCTCTTCTTACCACATTTACCACTTTCGGCCAAGAAACCATAGTAATTGCTAACCTCTCCGGGGTTCCCAATAAAAAAGACATGATCCGTGTCAGTATGGATTTTATAAGTTACCAGCTGGATGAAAACCTGAGCGCTAAGGTGAGTAGCTCATCTGAAATTCCGACCCAAGTGACGTTGATGAAAATCCAATCCAACGGAAAAATCACCGAAAGAGAATCTTTCTGGGTTTATGATGATTCCTATCAAATCACAGGAGACGTAGAAGACTTTTCCTCCCTAAAAATCAGCCCTAATCACCCTTACAATGAAATAGAGAGCGCATTTTATAACTCAGACAAAGAAAGACAAAAGGAAATCATTTCTGAAAACCTAGACAAAGCTGTGGGTGTGCAGCTCATGGCCTCGTCTGTGTCCTATTATTCAGATGAAGAATTGGAACAGCTATTAGCTAAGATTCCAGGGTCTTTACATGCTACAGACTACTACACCAAGACCAAGACTAATTTACTCACGAAGGATGCCCCAAAACCAAAAGTTGGGATGAAAGCCATCGATTTTGAACTGGAGAGTCGCGCTGGCGGAATGGTTTCCCTGTCAGATTTCGATGGGAAATATAGACTGCTGGATTTTTCGAATTCGGGATGTGGCCCATGTTTCATGGCACTGCCTGATATCAAAGAAGCTTATGAAAAATACAGTTCAGAAATAGAAGTTATTTCCATATGGGATGACAAAACCAAAGACATTTGGATGAATTCTTCCAAAAAACACAAAGAACAAATCATCTGGACAGACTTATGGGATGCCGGGGGGCTTGTATCCAGCTTGTATCAAATCCAGATCCTTCCTTCCTATATTTTAGTCAATCCTGATGGGGAAATAGAAAAGATCTGGAACTCGTACAAAAAAGGCAAAATAGTACGCGAAATGGATTCACTCTTTGAGAAAAATTAGACTCATTTTTCCTGACCAAAAGCTGTGAGAATCAGGCTTCTGCTTCCTGCATTCCTACGAAATTCACAAAGATAAATTCCCTGCCAAATTCCCATGTTGAGTTTTCCACCGGAAATGGGGATTTGTAGGCTTGTGTCAAAAAAACTGGCTTTAATGTGCGCAGGCATATCATCCGGACCTTCGTAAGTGTGGATAAACCGTGGATAAGATTCTGGAATTAACTCATTTACAAAGGTCTGGAAGTCCTTTCTGACCGTAGGATCGGCATTTTCATTGATGGTCAATGCTGCGGAGGTATGCTGGATAAAAACCTGTAAAAACCCTGTTCTAATCTGTGATATTTCAGGAATTGCCTCTTCGATTTCATCGGTGATCAAATGATAACCTGATGGATAAGACCGTAAACGAAGTTTGTGCTGGAAAAACTGAGTCATATCATAAAGATATAACTCAGATAAACAGATTTACCTTTTCCAACCAATTTGATTGGTTTAGTTTGAAAATCGAAATTCAAAAGCAAGGGCACTTCCTGACTGTGGTACTTTAGGCTCTTTTTTGCCAAGGGATTATATTCCAAAGCTTTTTCCACCCAAAACTCCCAGTCTTCATCCATATCGAATCCTTCTGGATCCACATAAACAAAGCCTTTCATCGGTCTCCCGGTGAACTCCATTGGACGACAACCTTTTCGCTTCATACATTCCTCCTCAGCAAATTCCCCTACCCGCACCATCAACCTGTCTTCTTTGGTATGCTTCTCCTGATTTAGACCAATGCACATTTTATCTTCCAACATGAAAAGCATTCCTCCCATCATTCTTTTGGAAGTAAACGAAACACCATGTCTCCTAAAACTAGTAGCCAATCGCTCAGCTAAATACTCATCGTAGGCCATAGAGAAGAGTTAGTTTATCATTTCACAAGAGCAAGATAAATTGAAGGGCCATCGCAGGGCGCACTTCCACCAACCAACATCCCGTTTTCTTCAATTGTCAAGTACTCAAGATTGGCAGAACAGCTGTTTCTCAACCTGTCCTCAGGAAAAAACAATTTATAATTGGTGCTTTTACCGCCAACTTCATATATCAACTCTTCCTTTTCAAAGAACCCAGTGATTGAATCATCTCCGACAGTTTTTAAAAAACTACCGTCTTTTTTGAATAGATAGGTATAGCTAGAGTCTGTTACCGACTGAAAACCTGAATCTCCAGCAAAGCCATTACTCTGCCAACCTGCTATTTTCCAAGTCTGAGGAAATTCATCATACGGATCTTGATTTTCCTGACAGGAAAATATAATTGTCGTAATCAGAAGAATGAAAAGGGAGCGCCTCATGAAGGGTCGATTAAAATATACAAACCAAATACGAAGCTTAATCTCAAATCGCTACAAATCAGATCTTCTCAATGAAGTTTTCCAAAACCCCAACCTCATCGATTCCAATTCTCACTTTGTCTCCCACTTCTAAGGTAAAATCATCCGGTACAATTCCTGTTCCCGTCATGAGAAAACAACCAATCGGAAAGGTGTTCCCGCGGAAAAGCCAGCCTGCTAATTCTTTTGGTTTCCGCTTTAACTGTGTCAGAGGAGTCTCCCCAACAAAAGCTAAAACATCATCCCGGAAGATTTCCAATCGGATATTCGCAGTTTCTTCAATCGCTTTATCTGTAATGAAAAGACAAGGCCCAATCGCCGCACAACCTGCATAAACCTTCGCTTGAGGCAAATAAAGGGGATTTTCTCCCTCTATGCTTCTACTGCTCATGTCATTGCCGCAGGTATATCCTTGGATTTTTCCGGAGGGAGACACCACCAAAGTCAATTCTGGTTCTGGTACATCCCAAGTAGAATCCTTACGAATATTCACCGCAGATCCAGGAGCTGAAACACGGCTGGCAGTAGCTTTGAAAAATAGCTCCGGACGATCGGCATTGTAAACCTTATCGTAAAAATCTGCTCCACCAGCATCTTGAGATTCTTCCATTCTAGCAGTACGACTGCGGAAATATGTCACACCAGCAGCCCAGATTTCCTGATTTCCCATAGGTGCCAAAATACCTTTCTCCAGAAATTCATTTCCTTCTTCAGAAGGTATTTCTTTCCAGGATTTGGATTCAGTTACCAAATGCTCTTTTAGGTTTTCCTGAGCCAGAAGCTTATCCCAATCCATTGCTGGGCCTAAAAAAGTTTGATTTTGATACTCTAAGAGTGTGCCCTCAGGCAGTTTATAAATTTTCATAGGTTAATAGGGTTTGATCAGAAATTTAGGAAAAAGAATTGAGAGATGAGTCAAAGACTCAGACTAAACCCATTTTATCATCTTACAACGTAGTCTTTGGTAAAATCAATTTTCCACTCCCCAGATTTGCGTAGCAGTTTTTCCACATTACCTTTGCTATTAGATCATAGGGGGTGCCTTAACAAAACGGGCTGAGATCATACCCATACGACCTGATCCGGGTAATGCCGGCGAAGGGAAATGAACAAGCGTAGTAGAAAAGAGAATCATTAATCTGAAGAGGTACCCTTCGGGACTTTTGATTTTGTCATTGCTACAGGGTAAACAATAACGGAGAGCTTCCCTAGAGCTTTCTCATGTTTCACTCAATCTTCCGAAAGGGAAAATTACACATGAAAAAAGTACTGTTAAACCTGGCATTTTGCCTGTTTGCAATTTCCACTTGGGCACAAAATAGTCTCAGTGGAAAAGTAGTGGATGGCTCAAGCGGCGAACCACTAATCGGAGCGTCAGTCTGGACCGAAAAGCAAGGCCGTGGAGCGGTGACGGATGAAAACGGAAATTTTATAATTACCAAATTAAAAGAAGGCGAGATTCAACTCCGGGTGTCGTATGTTGGCTTTGAAACACTTCAAAAAAGCCTCAGCGTGCCTTTAGCAGGAGAATTAAGGCTAGAGCTAAATCCAACAGATCTCCTGTCAGAAGAGTTTATTGTCTCTGCGACTAGAGCATCTGCGACTACTCCAACTACTTTCCAGACGATTGATAAGGCTGAACTTGCCAAAAGAAATCTGGGACAGGATATCCCGATTCTTTTGAATTTCACCCCATCTGTAGTGACAAATTCTGATGCTGGAGCCGGAATCGGCTATACCAGCATGAGTATCCGCGGATCGGACCAAAGCCGAATCAATGTGACCGTCAATGGTATTCCTATGAATGATGCAGAATCACATGGCGTATTTTATGTCAATATGCCGGATTTTGCTTCTTCCGTAGACAATATCCAAATCCAGCGGGGTGTTGGAACCTCCACTAACGGAGCTGCAACCTTTGGAGCCAGTCTGAACATTCAAACAGATACCCGGAAAGATGAACCCTATGCTGAAATTTCCAATTCTGTAGGTTCCTTTAATTCTTGGAAGCATACAGTAAAAGCAGGAACAGGACTTTTGAATAACCGGTTTGCGGTGGATGCCGAGACTATCCAAAATCACCTCTGATGGCTATGAATGGATCGCGCATTTTCTGATTTGAAATCTTTCTTCGTCTCTGGAGGATACTATGGTGAAAACCACGTAGTAAAATTGAATGTTTTCTCAGGAAAAGAACAAACCTATCAGGCCTGGTGGGGACTTCCGGAATCAAAGCTCGAAGAGGATAGAACCTATAACTACTACACGTACGACAATGAAACTGACAATTACCAACAGGACCATTATCAACTGATTTACACCGGAAAAATTGGTTCAAATTGGAAAACAAATGCGGCGCTTCATTATACTTATGGGCGGGGCTATTATGAGCAGTTCCGTGAAGATGATGATTTTGCAAGTTATGCTCTTCCTAATGTAGTAATCGGAGGAGAACACCATTTCCAGCACGGATATCATCCGCAGAAGATGGCTAGGACCATGACTTCTTTTGGGGGGATCCCGTTCTTCTGTCAATTATATCTCGAATGATGGAAAATGGGATGTCATCTTAGGCGGTGGAGCCAATCGCTACGACGGAGATCACTTGGGCGAAATCATTTGGGCGAGAATTGCTGGAGAAACCAATATTCGGGATCGTTATTATGACAACAATGCTGTGAAGGACGATAGAAATATCTATTTGAAAGCAACGCACGAAATCAGTCCTGGATTGAATCTCTTTGGGGACTTACAGTTGCGTGGGATTGATTACGCGTTTCATGGAGTCAACGACGATCAAAGAATCGTAGATGGCAATCAAACCTATACCTTTTTCAATCCAAAATTCGGTTTGAGCCTATGAGCGAAGCAATGGGCAGGTGTGGTATGCGAGCTATGCTGTAGCGAATAGAGAACCAAAGCGTTCGGACTTTACGGATAATCCCATCACTGAAATCCCTAGACCAGAACGATTGAATGACATCGAAGCTGGAGTAAGAGCTCAAAAAGGCAAGTTTAATTACAACGCCAATTTCTATTACATGGATTATAAAGACCAATTGATATTAACTGGTCAGATCAATGATGTGGGAGCATACGTTCGAGAAAAAAAATGTCGCGAGTTCTTATCGTGCCGGAATCGAGCTTTCGGGTGGTTATCAAATTTCGAAGGCCCTTACTGTAGGTGGAAATCTGACACTGAGCCAAAACAAGATCAAGGAGTTTACCGAGTATGTGGACGATTACAGCACAGAAGAATTCCAGCAGGAGGCGTTTACTTACGAGGATACGGATATTGCGTTTTCTCCAAATGCTATTGCATCTGCAATCCTAGAGTATAAACCAATCGAGAACCTTTCGTTGAACTGGATGTCGGAAGTATGTTGGAAAACAATTCTTGGATAACTCAGCCAATGACAGTAGATCACTGGATTCTTTTTTCACCAAATGATATCCGAATCAGCTACCAAGTGCAACCGAGATTCTTCAAAAGCTTAGAAGTGAACTTGATGGTCAATAATATCTTCGATGGAAATGCATGAACCAAATGGCTACACGTTTAGCTATTACATTCCCGGAGATTCTGGAAGAGAATTGATTACAGAAAACTACTATTATCCGATGGCTGGGACCAATTTTATGTTGGGGCTGACTATGAAGTTTTAGAAAAAAATAATCGAAGCGCTGAATTACTCCAGATATTTTGGAAAAAATCAGCGCTTCTTTTTTGCTTTAGAAAGATGAATTTTTCAAATCCCAAAACCCTTTTTAATTTCCTCCAAAGCAGCTACCGCATCCTTTTCTTTTGCAAAATCAAGTGCTAAAAACTTGGCTCCATTTGATAGCAATACACATTTATAAATAGTTACGTCGCGCGAAAGAGTTGGGCTAATCCCATTTGGAGTATTTGTACTTCGAAAGCTGTGTAGAATCAACTCCGCATTCTCGATCTTAGGTAGCTCTTGCCAATCTCCAATTTTAATCCATAGTATACTTTGATATGCTTTAAATCTGTTCCTATGAAAATCAATTTGAGTTCCTGTATAAATTGAAACCATAACCAACCCAACGAAGAAAGAACCACCGCCAACAATTCCTATCTTTTGCGGATCTGTACTGGCTTGATGGAAGACTGGAACAAGTAAAACAATGATACCAGCTGATATTAAAATGACACCTAATAATCGAGGGCCATTAATTCCAGAACTTCCAGTTTTATAGTTGAATCGGGACAAAGTGATCTTGGTTTAGGGTTTATGTAAAGGTTTTCGCATTTTCTTTACATATAAGAGACGACATGTAAAGCGGCTTTACATAGGTCTTGAAAAAAGCTTGAGCAAAAGATTTATTCAACCTGAAAAATCTTTTTAGCCTTTGTCTCAACCTCCGCGCTCCTGGCGATTATAAAAAGAATGCATTAATCCGGAAACACACTTTTATCCATTCCTGGCACAATACGAAGCGCATTTTTATAATATAATTTCTTCAAGACTTCATCCGAAAGTCCCAAGCCATACATTGCCCAAAAAGCGTGATATTTTTTGTAATAAGGGAAGTATTCATCATCTGTTTCCAACACTCTGAAATAGGTGTAATACTCTTCCTTGTTGTAAGCATCTTTTCCAAAAAGCACTCTATCCTGATATTTTTCAAAAAACTCCTTTGCACGTCTAGGTTGCCTGCCAAACTCAGCGATAACTGCCCCAATTCCAAAATTGACATTTGGGTATTTCTCCAAATGAGCACTGGCTGCATCAAGATCGTTTGCCATCCAACCCATGTGTGCGTTGATGAATGTAGTCCCGGGATGCTTTTCAAAAACATGGTGCTGCTCAGCCATGATTTGCTCAAATGGTGCTGGATTGTCATCTCCTCGTGCCCTATTAGGGTGCGTTTTCAACTCTAACCAACGCTCATTATTAGCATCCATTTCCTGCCAAAACTGCGCTGGGTCCGCTGAATGGATGATTACCGGAATCCCCAATTCACCAGCTTTTGCCCATACTGCATCTAAATCAGGATGATCCACCGGAACTCGATTTCCATCCACATCATTCACATTCAATCCTAGACTCTTATAGATCTTCAATCCACTTGCTCCAGCAGCCACATCTTCTTCCAGCTCCTTCACTGCGATCCGAGTCCAGTTTTCATCTCCAAATCCTGCAAAATTCAAATTGGTGAAAACCATAAATCGACCAGGGTGCATGCGTGTTAAATTCTTTAATCATGTCCTTGATATAATCCTGCTGGGAATTGCTATTTCCCCGTCCAAAACCTCTTCCACTTAGATTGACCAGAACCCCCATGTTTAACTCATCCATTTCCCCAACCAACTGATCAATCCTTTCTTCATTGATTCCTCCCTGATGACTGTGAATGTCTACGAATGGAAACTTTGCTCTTTGAACTGGGTGCTCAGGGACTTTCAGCGTAGATGGAGGGTTATATTCCTCAAAACTCATTTCTTGAGCTAGTAATGCATTTCCGAAGAAAAGAAAGGCAGATGCAAACAATAGTTTTGTAGAGGTATTCATAGACTAGCTTTTAGGGTTCGATAGGCTTGCTTACGCAAAATATTATACAAGAGTTAGGGGTTTTGAAAACAGAAAATCCCGATAAGCTACTCAGGATTTTTTGTTTAATTAATTATCTGGTTGTTCCTCCCTGGATTACCTGCCCAAAGAAGATGGCATTCATATAGAGTTTGTTTGTTCCAAACCAGAAAGCCCGGAAATTCATATTATCTGCAAAAGCAACAATGCGTCCTCTACCAATACCGGAAACCTGAATTACAGAACCATTTTGAATTCCAGGAAGATTGGAAGGGTGAAGATACCCTGATGCAAGAGGCTGATCAGTGTAAACAAGTGGATTTGCATAGGGATTATCCGAAGGCTCCATGAACAAATTATCATTCCTGAAGGTGTGAATATCTGAGTTTAGATAACCATAGCCGATGGGATGAGTCAGGTCTAGCGTGGCATTGAAGATTGCTCCACCTGTAACTTTTGCACCTGATTCATTTTCATAGTCCGCATAGCTTTTTTGTAAGCTTTTTTCAGGCTCGGCTCTATCACGGAACTTGAAATCGGCCACTTCATTTTGTGCTAGGAACTGAAGTGCTCCACCTTTGGCTAGTAAAGTACCTCCACTTGATACCCAAGACCTCAAGGTTGCAGCGCCAGACTTGCCAAGACCATTATATCTGCCATCGGGCATTAGGATCACGTTGTATCTATCCACTGTGCTTCCTCCTATATTATCCATCGGAAGGAGTGTGATCGGAATTTCAAAACGCTGATCCAGTAGATGCCAGATCTCTCCGGCTTCGTAACTATCCACGCCACCTTCTATTAGCAATGCGATTTCTGGCTTATCAAGAGCCATAATATTTGGAGAACCAATATTCAAACCGCCAGTATATCCACTTGTCAATCCATATATATCTACAGTCGATACGCTCGCTATTTCAGAGAGCTTATTGAAAAAAGCCTGATCATCCAATCCACTTTCCCCTTTTCCAATCAGTAAAGTACCTCGTCCAAACGTCTTACCGTCTGCTGTGGTAAATTCCCCTGTAGCTACTCTTACCTGAAAATCAGCGTTCATCAATTTGAAGGCAGCTTTTGGCGCATAATAATCCGTCCACTCCATCGCATACTGATAAGCTCCTGCTTCACCGATTACTTTTCCGGGAGCTAAAGCAATAGAGCTTTTCGAGATTTCATTCACACTTGCCAAATTCAAAATCTGACTATTCAAGGCCATATAATCCAGATTGAAAGCCATAGGATAAGTCCAAGCAGAAATATCATAGAACAAGCTATCCTTGAAGGTGTTTCTTGTTTCAAACATTGCCTTGATCAATCTGATACTGCGGCTGATCTGCTGGCACGATATAGGAATTTTCTTTATTGAATTCTTCACCATTTACCGTGATGCTCGTCATTTAAGCTGAATACTTTAATGTCATGCTGAAGGATCAAATCAGCTAGATGATAGCTTCTTGCATCATCTTCCTTACTTCCAAAAAATGTAAGCCTTATTCACATCTGCATCCACTTCCTTTTGAATGTCACTATAGAAATCCTTCATGAATTGATTTAATTCCTGACGCATTTCTTTAGCTGCCTGAAAAGAGGGAAGATTGGCCGTGAATTGATTTCTGATGGTAAAAGGAAAGCTGAGCATCCCATTTACACTTTCCTGCAAATGGCCTCGGGAACTGGCTTGCTCAAATAAAATACCTATGGAACCTTGGACATCCGGGGTAGGTTGAGCCTTTTCCATAGTAGTAATCATCGGAATTCTCCTGATTGTAGTAAAGGGAGCCAATTTGGTCCAAAGCTTTCGCATGGTATGTGCCTATTTTCTTTGTCAGTTCAAAGTTTTTCTCAGGTGTCAAAGGGTGCATTCTAGCTGGTACACCTGGCTGGAAAAAGAGGTACTATTTGTTCCCATTTCATGAAAATCCAAGTGGATATTAGGAAGCCATTCTTGGAACACACGAACTCTGTTTCTTGATTCTGGATGCTGTACTGGTAACCAATCTAGGTG